>JAOTZH010000077.1 GCA_029861425.1 Gemmatimonadota bacterium | reverse complement strand
CCACCGCGTACCCCTCGACGATCAGAGCGCCCGAGGCAGCGAACATCAGTCCCGCGGCCACGGCATTCCCCAGGCCGAGCCAGCGGCGGGTCGGCTGGAAGAGAAGAAAAGGCAGCGCGCCGATACCGGTCGCGAGCGCGGTCACCGTGGCGAGTGCGAGTACTTCCCAGACGTCGGCAGTAACCCCGAAGGGCGAATTCAGATCAGTTGGCTCCGTCGACCCGTTCGTACCGTTTCAGCTTCCGGTACAAGGTACGCCGATCGATCCCGAGAATCTCGGAAGCCTTGGTCTGGTTCCCCCGCGTCTCTTCGAGGACCGAGAAGATGTGCTCACGCTCGAGGTCCGCGATGCTCCAGCGCGAGTTGCGCGCACGCTGGATCGAAGCAGACTCAGTCGCCCCCGCGCTTCCCGGCACGTCGAAACGGACCGCCAGAGAGCCCTGGTACATGATCATCGCGCGTTCGATGAAGTTCTCCAGCTCACGAACGTTGCCCGGCCACGCGTACTCCATCATGCGGGCGAGCGTCTCGGGGTTGATCGCGGGCGGATCTACGTCGTTCTCCTCGGCGAATCGCTGTCTGAAGTGGTTCGCCAGCAGCGGGATATCGTCCAGCCGGTCGCGAAGCGGAGGCACCTCGACCGGGAAGACGTTCAGGCGAAAGTACAGATCTTCGCGGAAGCGGCCCTCTTCCACCTCTCTCGTGAGATCCGTGTTTGTGGCCGCGATGAGACGGAAGTCCACCGGAATCCAGGCGCCGCCGCCTACACGCTGGACCTGACGCTCCTGCAAAACCCGCAGCAGCTTGACCTGCGTCGGCGACGAGATCGTCCCCGCCTCATCCAGAAACACGGTGCCACCATGGGCCTCCTCGAACAGACCGCGTCGGGTCGCGATCGCGCCGGTGAAGCTCCCTTTCATGTGGCCGAACAACTCGGACTCGAGGAGTGTCTCGGGGAGTGCCGAGCAATTCACCGGGACGAAGGGCTTCGAGATCCGGGGAGAGAGATCGTGGATCGCCCGGGCGACCAGCTCCTTCCCGGTCCCGGTCTCGCCGGTGATCAGGACCGTCGAGCGCGTCGGCGCGACCCGCTCGATCAGGTCGAAGAGTCTCTCCAGGGCCTTGGAGCGCCCGATGATCTTGGAGCGCGGCCCGCGTCGTACCTGCCGCCGGAGAGACGCTACCTCCCGCCGCAGCCGCCGCTGGTCGAGCGCCCGTTCGATGACGAGGAGCAGCTCGTCCGGCTCGAGCGGCTTCCGGAGATAGTCGAAGGCGCCGAGCTTGATCGCCTCGACGGCGGTTTCGACCTCGGCATACGCCGTCATCATGATGAACTCGGCGTTCGTCTGCGTGTTGGGGGCCGCCGTCAGCACGTTGATCCCGTGCATGCCGGGAAGGTTGATATCGAGCAGCACGATATCGACGGGTTGGCGTTGGAGGATGCGGAGACCGTCCTCGCCGTTCTCGGCGGGCAGCGTCTCGTAGCCTTCGCCCTGGAGCAACTCGCTCAGCAGCGTGCGTAGCCCGGCGTCGTCCTCGACGATGAGGACCCGCGCAGGCTGCTCTTGAGGCGAATCTTCTTCCACGTCGTCCTTGTAGCGATACGTCATCTCGGTGCCAGTCCGGTGACGGTTTCGAGGCAAGCAGGTCGCCCCCAGCTTACGCCGGAACCATACCGCACCGTCGGATCAGGCGTTCGGCCCCATAACCCGTTATATTTCAAAGTGTTATGCGTGCAAAAGGGGAAGGGCGGCGGGATCTGACGGAATGGGAAAGCGGGAAACACCGCCCCGAATCGGGTCAAGATACCCCGAAACAGCTGCTCGGGCCTAGGGTCGCCCCGCCACCGGAATTCGGACCGAAACGCGCGTCCCTTCCCCGGGGGAACTCTCGACCCGGGCGACGCCTCCGATGATGGCGGCGCGTTCCATCAGGCCGAGAAGACCGAGTCCCCGACCTTCGATAGCTTCCGCGTGCTCGGGATCGAACCCGACGCCATCGTCCTCGATGTCGAGTTTCACGACGTCGTCTTCTTCGGAAAGCCGGATGACGATGCGGGTCGCCTGGGCGTGCCGGAGGATGTTCGACACGGCCTCCTGGACGATTCGATATACGGCGAGTCGCGCATCCCGAGAGAGATGATGGTCGACCTCGGCCGCATCGAAGGTCAACTTCAGGGTGGATTCCACCAGCACCGATTTCGCGTGGGCGCGAAGTGCCGTCACCAGCCCGGACTCTTCCAGAAGGGGCGGGCGAAGACCACGCAGGATTCGTCGCACCCCGTCGGACGCGCGGTGGATCTCCTCGTGAAGCTCGCGTAGCATTTGCTCCCGCTTGTCGACGTCGTCGCTCCGACGGGCCATCTGGAGCCTGAGCACCAGCGCCGCCAGGCTCTGCGCGGTGTCGTCGTGCAACTCGCGCGCGATGCGTTGACGCTCCTCTTCCGCTCCCTGGAGGACGCCGCTCCCGAAGGCGCGCAGACGGCGTCGCTCGGTGATGTCATGGATCACCGCGAGGATGTAACGACCGTGTTCCGTGTCCACGGGGCTGAGGCCGATCTCGACGGGCACGAGACGGCCATCAGCCCTTCGGGCGAAGAGCTCCCGCCCCATCCCCATCGGTCGTTTCGTGGGGTCGGCCGAATAGGCCCCGCGCAGCCCCGCGTGACGACCGCGTGACGGCGCGGGCACGAGACGCTCTACGGAATCGCCGACCAGATCCGCCGCGGAGTATTGGAAGAGACGCTCGGCCTCGTCGTTGGCCGCGACGACGACGCCCTTCGGATCGACGATCAGGAAGGCGTCCGGCGCCCCCTCGAAGACGGCCCGGAACTCGGCCCCCTCGAAAGGCATCCGCGCTACCACTGGCGCCACCTGCGGGCGGGCCGCGGAAAGAAGCGAATCCGGGCGACGTACGCGCCGGCATACGCTGGCTCCCGAAGAACGGCGCGTACGCGGCCACGACAAGCGCCACGGCCCCGATGAACCAGAGGTTCATGCGACCGAGAGTTGTACCCCATCCCGACCTCGTTTCACGGCGGTCATGACGATCGCATCCCCCTGAGCCTCAGGATCATGCCGCGCGAAGATAGGGGATGACCCTCCGCTCTCCTACGGGTCCGCTCACTCCTCTGCAGTCCTGAGGGCGAAGACGGGACACTCGGCCCGACGCAGGATCCCTTCTGCGACGCTACCCATCAGCATGCGGTCCCAACCCGTGTAGCCGTGTGTCGGGATCACGATGAGATCCGCCGTGCCCTCCGCGGCCTCGAGGATCTGAGCGACCGCGCCGCCCGTCCGGATGTCCGTGTGAATATCGATGTCGGTACCCAGAGACTCGGCGAGATCCTTCATCTTCTCGCTCGCCCGGTCGGTCGCCTGTTTGAGGTTGAGCGACGGCGCCATGACGGGTCCGTAGAACTCGGGAAGCACCGGGATATCGATCACGTGCAGCAGATCGAGCCGCGCGCCGAACCGCCGAGCGAGGTCCGCGGCCGCCACGACACCCTTCGCGGTGTGCGTCGAAAAGTCCACCGGCGCCAGAATCCTGCTGTAGTTCGATGTAGCCTGAAGCGCATCCGGGCTCTTTCTGACGGTGAGCACCGGCCAACGTCCGGCGCGAATCACTTCTTCGGCGACGCTGCCGAGCATCAGGCGGCGAAAGCCTCGACGACCATGGCACCCCATCACGATCGCATCGACGTCGTTGACGTCCGCATAGTCGAGGATCGCCGGCGCCGGCGACACTGCCCGGGTGACGGCCCTGATCACGCGGCTCTCTCCGGTCTGCAAGCCGTCCAGAGCTTCGCGCGCCTTGTCCTCGCCAGTCAGCTCGTCCATCAGCTCCGACGTCGGTCCGTGAAGCGTCATGACGTGGAGGAGGTGGAGCTCACCACCCTCGAGCGCGGCCAGGTTTATCGCATGCGGAAGCGCGATATCCGCATGCTCCGACAGGTCTGTCGGAAACAGAATCCTCTTCATCTTTCACCTCCTGGGATTCGGGAGTCCCCGGTGCCCTTCACGAGGAGCACGGGGCAGGTCGCGGTAATCGCGATCCGGTAGCTGAGCGTCGCGAAGCCCTTGCCGGGTTTGCCGGGCTCGATCCTGTGCGAGTCGACGATGATCAGATCGGCCGAATGCTCGTCGGCGAACTCCAACACCTTCTCGTGACGCTTGCCGTAGAGGATGTGCCCGCTCACGGGCACACCGGCCGAGTCGAGCATTTCGGCGTACGGCTGCATCTTCGATGCGGCCTGCGCCTGCAGTCGGTCATAGAAGTCCGCGAGTTCCTCGAACGGCAGGTCGAGGGTCTCGACCACATGTAGGAGAAAAACCTCGCCACCGGACTGGAGCGCCAGACCGCTGGCCACCTCGACGGCGCGAGCATTCTTCGGCGTGAGATCGACGGGTACGAGCAATCGACGAAACACTGGTCTCTCCTAGAAGTCCGATGACCGGAAGCGAAGGAAGCCGAGGGTGCCGGGCGATGGCGTCATGTCGGCCTCCTTATCGGGTCTCGTGGCCTCGCAGGCGGCTCCTGGCGGTGCGGGGCCCCAGATACCGCGCTTGTGGGCGCATGCTCAAACGGATGTTCGTCCGCCCGGGCTAAGGTCAGGCACGCTTCGGGCCCGACCTGGCCATACCCCTAACTCTATACTTCACAACATGTTGAAGGCAGTGAAATGGTGGCGGGACAGTGGAAGGTGGGGGACACATTGTCCCGTCGCGGGACATCGGGACGTGCCGCCTGCTCGGGCGGCACGCCCGGCGAAGAGGTCAGCGGTCAGATCGGCTTCGTCGCTCGAACGAACGCGGACATGAATTTGCCCGCAGCCACTCGCGCCATCTCCCGTGACGCCGTGTCCCCGTTCGCGATCAGCGCCTCGGCGTCCTCCGCCTGATAGACCCTGGTCGCCTCGATCCAGATGTTCTCGAACCCGGCGTCAGCGAGCTCCCGTTCGTACTCGGACTCCTCGAGAGCCCCGGCGACGCACCCGGTCCAGAGGTCGATATTCGCCCGGATCCGCGGGTCCATCTCTCCACGCACCACGATGTCCGACACCGCGAAACGCCCGCCGGGCTTCAGGACCCGAAATGCCTCGGCGAGAACCGCCGGCTTGTCGACCGAGAGGTTGATCACACAATTCGAGATGATGACGTCGACGCTCTCATCCTCGAGCGGGATGGCTTCGATCTCGCCCTTCAGGAACTCCGCGTTCGTAATCCCCGCCTCCTCCTGGTTGTGCCGGGCCAGCGCGAGCATCTCGTCGGTCATATCCAGACCGTACGCCTTCCCGCCGGGACCGACCCGACGCGCCGAGAGCAGCACGTCGATGCCCCCTCCGGAGCCAAGATCGAGAACCGTCTCCCCCTCGTGGAGCTCGGCCAGGGCGGTGGGATTGCCGCAGCCCAGCGAGGCGAGCACCGCCCCCTCGGGCAGCCCACCCGTCTCGCCCTCCGAGTAGAGGTCGCTCGTGATCGGATCGCCTCCAGCGGACGACCCGCAGCAGCCGGCCGACTCACCTGGCCCGCAACACGACGCCCCTGCCCCGCTCGCCGCCTTCCGGGCTGCCGCCCCGTACTTCTCCTTTACCGTCGCTTTGATGTCGTTCGTCATGTTGTCTCCATATAAATTATTGTTGATATTCCCGCGCAAAAAAACTTCAGCAACGGCCTGGACCGTCGAGCTCCCCGTCGGCGATTGCGACCAGGTGCTCCGCGAGCCGCCGCAAGGCCTCGCGATCGAGCGAGTAGTGGATCCACCGCCCGTCCCGCCTCGAGTGGACCAGACCGGTCTCTCGAAGCTTCTTGAGATGGAACGACAGAAGCGGCTGCCGATCGTCACAGCACCCCTTCAGGTCGCATGCACAGCGGTCCTCCGCGGCGAGAGATTCCAGGATCCCCAACCGCTTTGACTCGCCCAGCGCCGAGAACTGTCGGGCCAGGTCCTGCTCCTTCGCGGGCCGTGGCCGCCCGGTGGTGCCCGTTGTAGTCATGGCGCCAATATATAAACTAGAATGTATATGTCAAGCCCGCCCGAGTGATGGGACAATGCGTCCCGGTCAGGGGCGATCGGCCGCCGAGCCCGCAGTTCGACACATGGGCGAAAGGGGCGTGATACATGGCTTTACGGCGCGTCGACCCCGACTAGACCCGTGGCCCGAAAGGTGCCCCCGGGAAGGGCGCGACTCGCAACGCGGGAGGGGGACGCATGGTACTCCTGAGGATCAGGGAACGGCCTGGAAGGCCCGTATTGACCTCGATGCTGGGTCTGGGGGTGCTTCTCTGCGCCGCCGGCGGACTCGGTGGCCAGAACACCGCCGAAGAGATTGTGGACCGGGTCGACCGGATGATGCGAGGCGAGTCCAGCCGGGGCCGCGTGGAAATGGAGATCGTCACCCAGCACTGGACTCGCTCGATGGTGATGGAGATCTCCTCGCTCGGGACCGAGCACGCTCTTATCCGGATCGCGTCGCCGCGAAAGGACGCCGGAACGACGACCCTCAAGTCCGGCAACGAGATCTGGAACTACCTGCCGCGGGTCGACCGAACCATCAAGCTCCCCTCTTCACTCATGGGGTCCGCCTGGATGGGATCCCACTTCACGAACGACGATCTCGTGAAGGAGCATCGGCTCATCGAGGACTACGACATCGAGATCTCCTTCGAGGGATCGAGAGACGGAGTCGACGTGTGGGAGTTCCGTCTCAAGCCGCGACCCGAAGCGGCCGTCATTTGGGATCGGATCTCGTACCAGGTGAGGAAGTCGGACCTCATGCCGGTGTGGGCCAGGTTCTACGACGAGCGCGACGATCTGATCCGGACGATCGAGTGGTCCGAGTACGATCGGTCGAGCGGTCGACTGGTACCGATGCTCATGACGATCGAACCGGCCGACAAACCGGGTGAGAGCACGACGGTTCGCTACACCGATCTGGCGTTCGACGTACCTCTGACCGAGGCGGACTTCTCGCTGAGAACGCTCCGATCGCCGCCATGAGCGGACCCTGGTGGCGCATCGGCTGGCGTAACCTGGGGCGAAACCCCCGCCGGAGCCTGTTCACGGCTGGCGGACTGGCCGTGGGGTACGCAGCCGTCGTCGTCATGACCGGCCTCGGCAGGGGCATGGTCGCGGAGATGATCGGAAACGGTACCGGCATTCTGTCGGGTCAGCTGCAGGTTCACGCAGAAGGATACCTGCCGGAGCGGTCGGTTCACGAGACGATCGGCGGGCGTGAGGGGATCGACGTCGATGCTCTCGTGGGCGCGGTCGCCGCCGATCCGACCGTCTCGGCGGCGGCACCCCGCCTCTACGGGGGCGGCCTGGTCAGCGCCGGCGACCACACTCTGGCGGCCGGGTTCGTGGGCATCGACCCGGCGCGGGAGCCGGCTGTGTCGGCCATCATGGCGGCGGGGGAAACGGGCCGTCTGCCAGGTGCCGGCGAGAACGAGTTGTGGATCGGGCGGGAGATGGCCCGTCAGCTCGACGTGGACGCGGGGGACATCGTGGTGGTCGTGGCACCCGCGGCAGACGGCTCGCTCGGAAACGACCTCTTCACGGTCGCGGGCGTGTTTCGAAGCGGGCTGGGGGATGTGGATGCGAGCGTGGCGTTTATCCCGCTGGATGCCCTGCAGCAGCTGATGGCCCTCCCGCCGGGCCGGGTGCACGAAGTGGCGGCGCGCATCGCGGATCCGTGGGATGCCGCTGCGGCGGAGGAGCGTCTGCTCGGAGAACTCGCGACCGACTTCCCCGGCACGGCCCCCCGAGCCTGGAATCGCTTTCAACCGGAGATGGTCGAGTACGCAGCCCTGTTCGAGTCGATGGAATGGGTGATCATCGTCGTCGTGTTCATCATGGCCGTCTTCGGCGTGGCCAACACGATGCTGATGGCGACGTTCGAGCGACGTCGTGAGTTCGCGCTCCTGCTGGCGATCGGAACCACACCGGGGGTGATCCTCCGATCCGTGATCTGGGAGGCGTTCGTCCTCGGTGTCGTGAGTCTCACGCTGGGTGCCATTCTCACGTTTCCCGTCCTCGTGTGGTGGCACAACGCGCCTCCGGACATGAGCTGGCTGTACGGCGACTTCACCATGGCAGGCGGGCTGATCAGACCGGTCCTCCGCGTGGAGTATCCGCCGGAGATGATGGTGCTCGGGGCGGTCGCCTTGTTTGCCACCGCGCTCCTGGCCGCCGTCCTCCCCGCATACCGCGCGGGTCGGCTGCCGCCGGCCGACACCCTGGCCGGGCGGTGATGCCATGAGCCGGTTCCTCGACGGCCATGCCGGCGTGCTGGGCCGGCTCGCGCTTCGCAACGTGAGACGACAGGGCCGTCGGAGCATCCTGACCTCTCTCGCGATGGTGGTCGGCATCGGGCTCCTCGTGTTCTCGCGCTCGATGGCCGATGGCGGGCACGAGGACTGGATCGATGCGGGCGTCCGCCTCGGTTCGGGACACGTCACCATCCAGTCCCCCGACTTCGCGACCCGTCGTACGCTCGCCGAACGCCTGTCGCCAACCGACCTCGAGGCGGCGCTCGCGGCCGTCAGCGATGTCGGCCGGGAGGGTGGGATACTCGAGACGGCGACGCGGCTCGAGGTACGCGGGCTCGCGAGTAGCCCGGGAGGCGCGCTGCCGGTCGTCGTGGCCGGAGTCGAGCCGGACGTCGAGAGTCGATTCTCACAGCTGGACGAACGCCTGATCGACGGGGAGTATCTACCCGATGGCGACGAACTGGCGGCGTTCGTCGGCGTGGACCTCGCAGAGCGGCTCGACCTGCAGCTCGGATCGCGGCTGGTCCTCACCGGACAGGACGCCGCTGGCGACATCTCGGGGCAGCTAGTGCGCGTGCGGGGCATCTTCAGGAGTGGTCTACCCGAGGTCGACACCCGGATCGTGCACGTGCGCCTGGGCATCGCGCGCGACTGGCTCGGGGCTGAAGGATCCGCGACGTCCGTCGCCCTGCTACTCGAGTCCAGCAGCCTCGTGGATCGGAGCGCCAGGCGGCTCGGGCAACTTCTGGCGGACGTCCCCGGGGCGGACGTGCTCACGTGGCCGGAAGCCATGCCCGAGCTCGAAGCGGCGGTCCGCATGGACGATTTCGGCGACTACGTATTCCACATCATCACCCTGATCATCGTCGCGCTCGCCGTCATCAACACGATCCTCATGTCCGTCCTCAACCGCACCCGCGAGTTCGGCGTGACGCGAGCGCTGGGCATGACGCGTCGGGACACGGGGGCGCAGGTCATGATCGAGGGAGTCCTCCTCTCGGCGGTCAGCGGATTCGTCGGGATCGTGCTCGGGCTTGCGGTCACCTGGGTGTTCTTCCGCAACGGGCTGGACTTCTCCGGGCTCATGGAGAACGGAATGGAGGCGGCCGGCGTGATCATCGACCCCGTGATCTACCCGAAGTTCAGGCTCCCGACGCTGCTCGGCAGTGTCGGGTTCGTGTTCGCCATCGGCGTCGGTGCTTCGATCTACCCCGCCTATCGGGCGACCCGGATCGAGGTGGCCGAGGCCATGAAGTTCGAAGCGTGAGAGAGACGAGATGACACACGAGCCGACCGCCGTGACCACCGCGGCACCTGCCGTCCGGACAAAAGGGCTCTGGAAGATATTCGAGCACGATGGGATCGTGGTCGAAGCCGTTCGCGACGTGGATCTCACGATCGAGCGTGGAGACTTCGTCGTTCTGGCGGGGCCTTCCGGTTCCGGCAAGACCACTCTGCTCAACATGATCGGAGGACTCAGCCGGCCCAGCCGCGGTCGGATCGAGGTCGACGGACGCGACATCACCGACCTGACGGAGAGTCGCCTCGCCAGGTGGCGGCTGGACCGAGTGGGCTTCGTGTTTCAGGCGTACAACCTCCTGCCCGTGCTCACCGCGCTCGAAAACGCCGAGTTCACGATGCTCCTGCGCGGCATCCCACCCGAGGAGCGCAGGAGCCGCGTGGAAGAGCTCTTCGCGGAGATCGGCATGGAGGGTCTCGAGGGCCGCCGACCCGGCAAGCTCTCCGGCGGCCAACAGCAGCGTGTGGCGATCGCGCGCGCGGTGGTAGGCGAGCCGGCCCTCGTTCTTGCCGACGAGCCCACGGCAAACCTCGACTCGAAGACCAGCGACGGGCTCATCGATCTGATGTCCCGATTCAATCGCGAGCTGGGGACGACGTTCATCTTCGCCACTCATGACACCGAGCTCATGCGCCGCGCGCGACGCTTCATCCGCCTCGTGGACGGACGCGTCGTCGAGGATGAACGCCGGGACGCGCCGGCCTGAATGAGGCGCCCTGGGAGGCGTCCCGGTTTCGGCGGGCGCGGCCCTGTCGGAAGAGCGGTCTGTCTTCTCGCGGCGTGCGCCTTCTCGCTTCCGGAGGGGGTCCACGGGCAGTTGAAGGCGCCGGAGTTTCGAGCGTATTACCTCCACGTGGGATCGGGAACGGCGTCGGGTCCGTTCAACGACCCCGCCGCAACGAGCTTCCAGCGGTTCAGGCTCATGACCGATCTGGCGGTGGGCCCCCTGAGATTCGACATCGCATACGAGCACGGACTCGAGGTGAGCACCGGGACTCTCGTCCCCGGAGGTCTCGCCGGCGTCGGGGCGCGACGTGGCACCGGGGCCTGGGCGCCCCTCCAGTGGACGATCGAGGAGAGCGATCACGTGCTCTGGCGTCATCAGTTCGACCGGCTCTCCGGGACGCTTACCGCGGGCGAATCGGTCGAACTGTCCCTGGGGCGACAGACGATCTCGTGGGCAACCACCCTCTTCCTGACGCCTGCCGACCCGTTCGTCCCATTCAACCCGGAGGACCCGTTTCGTGAGTTTCGAGCGGGTGTGGACGCGGCCCGCCTTCGCGCGTTCCTGGGCCCGTTTACGGACGTCGACTTCGTGTTCCGACCCGCCACGTACGACGACGAGACCACGCTGACCGCGCTCGGCAGGGTCCGCTCGGTCATCGGCGGAGTCGAGCTGGGGGCCTGGCTCGGGGCGCTTCACGACGAGTTCAGCGCCTCGGGGGCCGTCACCGCGACGTTGCTAGGGGCCGCGGTACGGGCCGAGCTCGTGGTCCGCGAGGCGGAAGGTGAGACTGTGTTCCGCGGCGCGTTCGGAATCGACCGCGCGTTCGGACTCGGCGAGCGGGATCTGTACGTGGTCGCGGAGTATCAGCGCGATGGCTTCGGAGCGGCCGACGCATCGGAGCTGCTCGATGTCCTCGGCTCCACGCCCGCGAGCCGGGGTGAACTGCTCGTGCTGGGTCGGGACGCCCTGGCGCTGCAGGCGAGCATGCAACTACACGCGCTGTGGACGGTGGACGCCCTCGCGCTCACGAACCTCGGAGACCCGAGTCTTCTATTCGGCCCTGGAGTCACCTACTCGCTAAGCGACGAAGGAACGGCGCGGGGGGGCCTCTACCTCGGTGCCGGGGACCCCAAGACGGGCGAGGGCCTGCCGGGATCCGAGTACGGGGCCGTCCCGTTTACCGCCTACCTGTCGGTGACCTTCTTCTTCTGACGCCGCCGCGTGCGCCATTCCGGGGCCTCAGAAGGGGACGACGACCCCCACATCGGCGCTCTCGGCACGCGCCAGCGTCATGCCCGCGATCGCCACATCCTGTGCCGCGTTGCCGACCGATTTGAAGAACGTGAGCTCGTGGCCGTCCCCACCGGTCGGCGCGTCGCCGTTCAGGATCTCCCCGAGCTCGCAGTCGACGATGTCCCTGCCGACCTCGCCGGCCTCCAGCGGGACGATCAGATCGCCGGCCTCCTCCCATGCCGCTTCGCGCTGGTCGACTACGACGCGCGCCCGGGTGAGCACCGACAGATCCACCTCCTGCATCTCCGGCTTGAACGAACCGACTCCGTTGACGTGAGTCCCCGCAGCGACGGCGCTCCCGTCGAAGACCGGGGTCGTGCTCGTGGTCGCCGCGACGATCAGGGTCGCGCCGGTCACCGCTTCAGCCGGGTTCTCCAGAACCCTCACGACCGGGTCGGGCGCGCCCGATCCAACGGGAACGAGATCGAGGTGCGCGACCACGTCGTCGGCCAGCCGCCGCGCAGACTCGACCGCCCGCGAGACGATCCGGATCTCACGCAGCGGCCGGGTCGCCGAGATCACCTCGATGTGGCTACGGCCCTGAGTGCCGGCGCCGAAGACCGCGAGCACATCCGCGTCGGGAGGGGCCAACAGCTCGGTGGCGAGCGCGCTCCCCGCCGCGGTCCGGAGGGCGGTCAGGCGGCTGCCATCGAGGAGCGCCTTCGGGTTCCCCGTAGCCGCATCGAGAAGCAGAACCGCCCCGCTGATCGGCGGAGTGTCCCGATTGCCCGGGAACAGCGAGACGATCTTCGCTCCCAGCTCGCGAGACCCGGCGAGGAACGCCGGCATGAGGAGGGTGAGCCCGAGCTCGCTCTGCACACCGCCACGGACGGGCACGGTCGCCGCCCCTCCGGAGAGCTGTGAAAACGCCGACCGCATGGACTCGACGGCGTCGGTTGGGGTCAGCGCCCGGTCGATGTCGGCGGCGGAAAGCACTCGTATCGTCATGCAGATAGCCTCTCGAACTCGTCCAGCCTGCGGATGTCGACCCGCGCCTGCCCACTCTCCTGCACCTCGAGGATATTGGTGAACCGGGCGTTCCACACGACCTCGTCCGCGATGTACGATGCCCTCGTCCGCACCGGGACCCCGTAGGTCTCCGCCGTCGCCGTCACCTGGATGAGGAACTCCACCCGGGCTTCGAGCAACCGTTTCGCGTCCCAGCCCTGGAGCGGGCTATCCTCGCCGATCGGGTGGACGGCCGTCCAGTGCATCGGGAAGAACACGAGGTGAGATCGCTCGAGGGACAGAGTCTCGAACTCGCGTCTTCGCGCCTCGCCGTCGCCGACGATATGCGAGAAGATCACGCGTACCGAAGCCTCCTCGAGCTCGCCCCGGCTGTTGTTCGCGATCCGAAACATCAACGCCGACTGCTCCCGGTAGGGAGCGACCACGGCCTGCTCGCTGAAGCGGATGTTGGCGTAGGGTCGAGACAGTCGCGCGAACATCAGGGCGGAGAACAGGGCGAACCCGGCGAGCCCGAGCAGGGCCTCTACGCCGACGGCGATGTTGGATGCGAGCGTGCTCGGGTACAGCGAGCCGTATCCGACGGTCGTCACCGTATGCACGCTGAGGAAGAAGGACTCCGCGAACCGACCCGGCAGAGATCCCGCCGAATCGCCCTCCACGGCTTCGGGGCCCAACAGCAGGAAGACGAAGGCGAACACGGTGACACACACCACGTACGAGAAGAACGCGGTGCTGTAGAACTTCCCCCACGTCATCGTGGTCAGGTGCTCATAGATCGGGATCGAGCGCGCCAGCGGGAGACCGTGACGATGCGCGTTGAACGTACCGTCCCGATTCAGAAGCCGGAGCTCCGCGTCACGGGCGAGTGTCTCACCGAAGCCCAGATCTCGAAACTGACCCGGCTTCAGGGAGTCGAACGGATCCCGTTTGGAGGCCATCGCCACCCTCTCCTTTGCTTTCCTGTTTCGCCCGGTCGCGTTCGTCGCGGCGCGGCGGCGGGTTAACGACGAGGGGCCGTTCCTCGTCTGAAGTACGTATCTGAAACGACTCATCCTTCAGCGAATGAAGATCGGGATAGGGGGCACATCATGTCGAGGAAGATCCTGGCGACGCTCGGCGTCGCGGCGCTGGTAGTGTTCGCGGGCTCGGCCGAGGCCCAGTCCACCGAGCGCGAGCGGGAAGCACGAGCGGCCAGACGCGGTCGAGTGGACCGTGCGGAAGACCGGATCGATCGGCGCGAAGACGTTCGAGACCGGCGCGAGGACGTCCGTGATCGGCGCGAGGACGTCCGTGACCGTCGCGAGGACAGACGCGACCGGCGACTGGATGGTGGTCGGCGCGATCGGCGCGAGGACGTCCGCGATCGGCGCGAAGACGCCCGTGATCGGCGTGAGGACGTCCGCGATCGGCGCGAGGACCGGGCCGACGCCCGGGAAGACCGTGCGGATCGACGCGAAGACGCGAGGAGTCGCCGCCGGCCGCCGCGGCGAGGCTCCGGCCTGGAGCTGTAACGGTCAGGGCCTCAGATCGATTTCGATCTCGGCGACGAAGAGTGACGTGCGGTCGCGATCCTGCTCCGCCCGGGCGAGCAACGTCGGGGCGGAGGGCTCGACGACCGCGTCGTGTACGACTCTCCCGTTCACCTGAATTCGGATCGGGCGAGACAGCTCGAACTCATCGGGTGATACGAAGACGCGAAACCGAGCGACCCGATCCGTGAGTACGCGGACCGAGTTCCCCTCGCGCACCGCCTCCAGTCGACCGGACGGTAGCCGGTGCGGGAAGGCCAGGTATTCGCCCTGCCGCCCATCGACCGTGAGTTCGTTGCGTCCTGGAAGGTCGGACTGGCCGGGGACGTCGCCGATCTCATCGATCGAGACCCAGGCGAAGCGCCCGGATGCCGCCCCCTCGGCCTCCCACTCCACCCGGTCCGGAAGCGGGTCCCTCGGATTCGCGATGGTGAACGAATCGATGCGGGCCGCCTCCTCGCTGATCCAGGAAAGGTCGTGACCCGCTTCAGGCTGCGGTCGGTAGATGAACGGCACGTCGTTATCCCGAAACAGCTGGATGAACGGCTCGACCGATGAGGTGGGGTAGAGCCGGTCGCGACCGCCGTTGACGATGAACAGCGGCCGGTTTCGAAGGTTCGTGACGTAGATCTGGCCGTCCACGCCGAGACGAGGGTTCGACAACACGGCCGCGTGTCCGATGAAGGCGAGGAAAGACGCCCAAGGGGTGGCCGCACGCGCGGCGTGATAGTACACGCCCGTCCCGCCGTCGGAGACGCCGAGCATGTGCACGCGATTGCGGTCGATCCGGTACTCGCGCGCGAGCTCATCGAGAATTGCCGCGAGACTCTCGACCTGGCTCTCCTGCCACCAACGCGACTCGTTCCAGCTGGCGGGAAGCACGACGATCCGTTCCGGGTCGGCGACGCGTTGATGGTCCCTCCACCAGCCGCCCGTCTCGGTCCAGGCGGGGCGACCGATTCCACCGTGAAGCCAGACCCGTACCGGCCAGTCGCGGTCCGGTCGATAGCCGTCCGGAACCAGCACGGTGAACGGGTGAACCGTCCCGTCGGCGTTTCTGTGCGCGCGATCGAGCCGCCCACGAGGCGGGTCGGCCGGATAGGCGGGCACTTCACGCAGGACCTCTACCAGGCCGAGAACCGGCAGATCGTAGAGGGAGAGCCGGTCTCGGGCGGCGGCCCGATCAGCCTTGTCGGGGGCGAGCCAGAAGACCCCCGCGTCGGCCATGGCCGGAGCCTTGATCCGCGAACCGGCCTGGCCACGCATGCCGGTGGCTCCCGCCCCGAGCCAGGCGCCCACCGCGAGCAGGAGGCGTAGCGCACCCGCACTCGCCGCAATTCTGGCGGGCACCAGTCGGGTCGTCTTCACGAAGAACGCGCCTCCGGGTTCAGCGGGGTGGACGCCCCTCCGACAGCGACCGGTAGTACTCCTCGACCAGCGCCCGATACTCCGGCGGGACGTCGTCCGAGCCCGACAGGAAGAGCCGTTCGATCTCGGCTCCGAGGTCACGCCTCAAGGCGAACTCGAAGTCCTTTAGCCCCTGAATCACGGCCTCCTGGAGCCGCTGCAGCTCCTCGGGATCATCGAAGCCCGGGGCGTTCGCGAGACGATCTAGCGCCGCGAGCGCGTCGGAGAGATCTCCAACCTCGACGCCGTCCCGACGCAGGTCGTCCCGCAGCCCCCGCGCGTCATCGCGCCGCTGCTGGAACTCACGCTGGAACTGTCGAATGTCCTCAGGCGTCAGACCGCCGCCCGCGCTGGAGGCCCCGGGACCGAAGCCGCCTCCGCTGGCGTTGGCCCCATTGGGCTGCCCACCGCGCGCCTGGCCCTGCCCGCCCTGTCCTTGACCGCCCTCGCCCTCCTCACCGCCTTCACCCTGCTGGCCACCCTGGCCCTCACCCTGCTGGCCACCCTGGCCCTCACCCTGCTGGCCGCCCTGACCCTGCTGGCC
>JAOTZH010000248.1 GCA_029861425.1 Gemmatimonadota bacterium | reverse complement strand
GGGTCGGCGTCGTCGGCCACCACGTCGAGCAGCTCCATGTGGCCCTCGGTGACGGTGCCGGTCTTGTCGAGCACGATGGTGTCGATCGCTCGTGTGTCCTCGAGCACCTCGCCGCCCTTGATGATCACGCCGAGCTGAGCGCCTCGTCCCGTACCGACCATGATCCCGAGCGGCGTCGCCAGTCCCAGCGCGCACGGGCACGCGATGATCAGCACCGCCACGGCCTGGATCCACGCGTGAGCGAGGCGGGGCTCGGGTCCGAAGAAACCCCAGACGACGGCCGTGAGCACGGCCGCGGCCAGGACCGCCGGCACGAACCCGGCGGCCACCCGATCCGCGAAGCTCTGGATCGGCGCCCGGCTGCGCTGCGCCTCGGCCACCATCCCGATGATTCGGGAGAGCAGCGTGGCGGCGCCGACCCTGTCCGCGACGACGATCAGCGAACCGATTCCGTTGACCGTACCCGCGCTCACCTTTGCGCCGACCGACTTCATCACCCCGAGCGGCTCGCCGGTGAGCATCGACTCGTCGACGGCACTCTCCCCGTCGACCACCGTGCCGTCGACCGGCACCCGCTCCCCGGGCCGAACCCGCACGCGGTCCCCGACCTCGACCTCCCCGAGGGCCACGTCGGCCTCGGCTCCATCGGGGGCGATGCGCCGCGCGGTCGTCGGAGCCAGCTCGAGGAGCCCGCGGATCGCCGCGCCCGTGCGAGCGCGCGCCCTCAGCTCGAGGACCTGCCCGAGCAACACCAGCGTCACGATCACCGCCGCAGATTCGAAGTACACGGCCACCCCGCCGTCGGGGCTCCGGAAGCCGGCCGGGAAGATCTCGGGCGCCAGCGCCGCCACCGTGCTGTAGGAGAAGGCCGCGCCGGTCCCGGTCGCAATGAGCGTGAACATGTTGAGATGGCCGCTCCGCAGCGACGCCGCCCCTCGCGCAAAGAATGGCCCTCCGCCGTAGAGGACGACCGGCGTCGCGAGCACGAGCTGAATCCACACGAGGGCCGGCGGCGAGATCCTGCCCGCCAGCAGGCCGCCCGGCACCATCTCTCCCATCGCGAGCACGAAGAGCGGTGCGGTGAAGGCGAGGCTCACCCAGAAGCGCCGCGACATGTCGGCGAGCTCGGGGTTTTCGGCACTCCCCGTCGGCTCCATCGACTCGAGCGCCATTCCGCAGATCGGGCACGCGCCCGCGACGTCCCGGACGATCTCCGGATGCATCGGGCACGTCCAGCTCGCTCCCGGAGCCGTGACGCGCTCGGGGCCTGCCCCGCCGAGGTAGGCTGTGGGATCCGCCCGGAACCGGTCGAGACAGCGATCGGAGCAGAAGACATACTCCGTCTCTTCGTATCGGTGTCTTCGCGGGCTCGCCGGATCGACCGTCATCCCGCAGACCGGATCCACCGGCGGAAGTCGTTCCGCCGACAACTCAGCGCCCGCCGATGTGCGCGAACTTCGAGAAGACCTGGATCAGCTCCTCGGCCTTCTCCTTCCTCTCCTTGGGCCGCCCCGACGCGAATGCATCTGCGACGCAGGTCTCGACATGGGAACGGAGCAGCAGTTTGCCGACGCCATCGAGCGCCGCCCGTGCGGCCGCCACCTGGAGGAGGACGTCGACGCAATAGCGATCTTCGTCGAGCATCCGCTCGAGGCCCGCCACCTGGCCAGAGACACGCCGGAGCCTCTTGCGAGCTTGTTCACGCGCTTCGGATGTCATGACCCGATCGTATACCCCATAGGGGTATATGCCAAGTCGCGCCCGGTCGCACGCGGGGCGAAGAGCGCTTAGTCTTGTCCCTTCCCCCCCGGCCTCCGCCCTCGCGTCGGACCGCCGGGCTTCCCGAAGAACTGGAGATCCCGATGGCCGACGCTGGCGTCACCCTGATCGCAAATCTGAGCGTGCATGACGCCGCCGGATACAAGAAGTACGAGCAAGGCTTCTTCCCGATCCTGAAGCGCCACGGCGGTTCGTTCGTGACGTTCGACGACAAGACGGAGACGCTCGAGGGAGAGACGCCGCCGCCCGGCCGAATCGTGCTGTTTCGATTCCCCTCCGAGAAAGCTGCGAAGGACTGGTTCGCGGACCCCGAGTACCAGGCGCTCTCGGAACACCGACGCTCCTCCACGACCCTCCACTTCTTGACGCTCGTGCACGAGCTTCCCCCGCGAGGCTGAGCCGCTGATCCCGGCTGGCGAGACCTTCGACGGCACCGGGCGGTTCGCCCCCGGTTTTCGCGAAGTCCCGACGACCGGATCGGCCCGATTCGTCCGGTCGAATCCCCAGCAAGGAGAACCGAATGGCCCATGACATCGTGATTCGAGGCGGCCAGATCGTCGACGGCCGCGGCAACGAACCCGTCCCGGGCGATCTCGCGATCGACGACGGCGCGATCACTGCGGTCGGCACGATCGACGGGAGCGGTGACCGCGAAATCGACGCCGAGGGCCACCTCGTCACGCCGGGGTTCGTCGACATTCACACCCACCTCGACGCGCAGATCGGCTGGGACCCGGACTGCACGCCGGTCAGCTGGCACGGCGTGACGACCGCGATGATGGGCAACTGCGGCGTGACCTTCGCCCCCTGCCGGCCCGCCGATCGGGAATTTCTCGCGGGCATGATGGAGACGGTCGAGGACATTCCGAAGGACGCGATCCTCAGCGGCCTGCCGTGGGACTGGGAGGACTACGGCGGCTACCTCGATGCGATCGAGCGGCTCCAGCCAGGGATCAACATCGCCGGTCTCGTCGGTCACTGTGCGGTCCGCTTCTACGTGATGGGCGAGCGTGCCGTCGAGGAGCTGGCCACGGACGACGAGAAGCGCCAGATGGCGACGATCGTCGGACAGGCGATCGACAGCGGCGCGGTCGGGTTCTCGACCAATCGCTACCCGCCTCACGTCCTGCCGGACGGCCGCTCGATCCCGGGCACCTACGCGGACGCATCGGAGCTGCTCGAAATCGCGAAGGAGGTCGGACCGCGAGGGGCGCTGATGCAGAACGTGCTCGACTTCCAGCAGTTCGACTTCACGACGCAGCTCCTGCGCGACCTCGCGGACACTTCTGGCAGCCGGGTCCTCTTCAGTTTCGGGGCCGGCCCCGACACCTCCTCCGGGAAGAACGGGGCCGCGTTCCTCGAATCGCTCCGCGAGGGAGGACGCGACATCAGCGCCGTCACACAGCCGCGAGGCTCAGGGTTCATCTTCGGACTGCAGAGCATGCTCCCCGTCGCCGGACAGGCCTGGGGAGAACTGCGCCGGATGGACTTCGACGCGCGCCTCGCGGCGATCGCCGACCCCGACTTCGTCCACCGTCTCGTCGAGGATGCGAAGACCTCGCGGCGGGCCGCCGACCCGCGCCAGGTGTTCTGGATGGGAGATGGGGACACTCCCGACTACACCTCCGGTGAAAACCTCTCCCAGCTCGCGGACGCCGCTGGCGAGAACTGGGTCGAGAGCTTCGTGCGGCTCTCGCGAGAATCCCAGGGCAAGGCGCTCTTCACCCTGCGGATGTTCAACCTCAACATCGAGGCACTACGCGACCTGCTCGCGAGCGACCACATGTTCCCGATCCTCGGGGATGCGGGCGCGCACGTGTCGCAGATCATGGACGCCGGCTGGGCGAGCTTCGTGCTCTCGCACTGGGTGCGTGATCAGGGGCTCTTCTCGATCGGCGATGCCGTTCGCCGGCTGACCTCGGGCCCGGCGCGGATCCTCGGGTTGACGGACCGCGGCGTCCTGGCGCCCGGCCTGCGGGCCGACGTGAACGTGCTCGATGCGGACCAGGTCGCGGAACGGCAGCCCGAGATCGTGCACGACTTCCCGGGCGGCGCGCCGCGCTTCATCCAGCGCTCGACGGGCTACAAGGCCACGCTGGTGAATGGGCAGATCAACGTGCTCGACGGCGAACACACCGGCGTCCGAGCGGGCAAGGTGCTGCGACACCAGGCGTAGCCCGAGCGACAAGAGCCGCCCGGGGACCCGGAAGAGCCTCACCGGTCAGCGACCCGCACGATGGCGCTCGGAGTCCGCGCGCTCGCGATGTTCACCGCCCGCGGCGGCGTGGCTCCGATCTCCGCTCTCCCCGGCCGCGCGCGCACGCAGCTCGCGAATTCGCTCCCCCGCCCCGTAGACCAGGACCTCGTCCCCCGCGCGGACTTCGACGTCAGACCCGGGCGCACCGATGAAATGGCCTCCGGGGCACTCGATCCCGAGCACGAGCATGCCCTCGTCCGAGAGCGCCGAGGCAGCCAGGGCGCGTCCGGCGATCCAATCCCCGACCGAAACGGAGAAACGCGCAACCGCATAGCCTTCCTTGAGATGGAGCAGGCGAACGTAGTCCGCCGAGTCCAGC
>JAOTZH010000076.1 GCA_029861425.1 Gemmatimonadota bacterium | reverse complement strand
CGCGCGCGGGATTTCCCGCTCGACGGTCTCTCTTCCGACGAGGAGTTCCAGCGTGTCCTCCGTGAACGGCGCATCGAGACGATGCACTCGCAGGAGACGACGCTGGAGCAGGTGTTCGTCGAGGTGACGGGGAGACAGCTGCAGTGACCCGTCTCGCCGCTGAGATCCGGCTCGACATGATGGTGCAGGCGAGAAACCGGCTGTACGTCATCGGCGTCGCACTCGCACTGGTTCTGGGCGCGGTCGGGCGTTGGGTCTTTCCGGCGGCCGCGCTGCCGCTCGCAATCTCGGCGTTCTACCTGCTCTTTATCGGCGGATCGACCTACATGTTCGTCGCATCGATGATCCTCTTCGAACGGAGCGAGGGAACGCTCGAGGCGATCCGGGTGAGTCCGCTTCGCCTCGGGGAATACCTGCTCTCCAAGGTGACGACACTCTCGGCGTTCGCGTTGCTGGAGAGCCTGATCGTGCTATTCGTCGCGTTCGGTATCGGCGGGTACGGAATCGCGCCGCTCGTACTCGGCGTCCTTCTGCTGGGGGCGTTCAATACGCTCGCGGGGATCGCGCAGGTCGCCCGCCACGAGACGGTCACGGACTTCCTGATTCCGGGCGCGATGATGGTCATGGTCGTCCTGCAGCTGCCGATCTTCCACCTTCTGGGCATGTGGACGGGGACGCTCTGGTACCTCATCCCGACGCGGGCGCCTCTCCTCATCATCGAGGCCGCGTTTCGTCCTCTGACGGGGCTCGAATGGGCCTACGCCGTCGCGTACAGCATGCTGTCGCTCGCGGCCGCGGCCTGGCTGGCGAGAAGGCAGTTCCTGCTCCACCTCGTCATGGGAGGGCGGGACTCGTGAACGGCGCGTCGCGGATTCTGATGTTGGCCCGGCTCGAGGTCCGGCTGGTCGGGCGCGACCGGTTTCTCCTCGGCGTCGGCCTCTACATCGTCGCGATGTCCCTCGTCATCCGCTTCCTCCTCCCCGGCATCGAGAGCGGGCTGGCCGATAGCCGCGGGTTCGATCTCAACCCGTACTACCCGCTTCTCAACAGCTACTTCGCGGTCTTCCTCGCCCCCATGCTTGCCGGGATGATCTACGGCTTCACCCTGCTGGAGGCGCGCGAAGACGGGACGCTCCGGGCCGTGCTGGTATCTCCGATGCCGCTGACGGAGTACGTGCGGTACCGCCTGCTTGCACCGTTCGCCCTGTCGGCGATCCTCGTGCCGGCACTCGCCCTGCTGGTGGGCGCTTCCCTTCCGGGCCCTCTGGCACTGCTCGCGATCTCACTGGTCTCCGCACTCCTGGGTCCGGTCTGGGCGTTGAGCACGGCCACGTTCGCGGACGACAAGATCTCGGCATTCGCGCTACTCAAGGCGCTGAGCGGAACCGGTCTGATCCTGATCGGGAGCTTCTTCGTCGACGAGCCCCTCCAGCTGATCGCCGGCGCGTATCCGCCGTTCTGGCTCGCCAAGGCGTACTGGGTGGCCGTGGACGGGGGTCCGTGGTGGGGCTATCTGGCGGTGGGGCTGCTGCTGTTGCTCGCGGCGAACGTGTTCCTGGCCCGGCGACTGGCTCGGGTGGCACACCGGTAGCCCCTCGTCACGCCGCCGACTCTTCACCGGGTGGGCGCGCGACTCCGCCCTCCATCCTGGCGATCGTCGCCGCGGCGAACAGGTCGCCGGTCACGTTGGTCGATGTTCGCGCCATACCGAGGAGCGGCTCGACGCCGAAGATCAGACCGATCGCCTCGCCCGGTACGCCGACCGAGATCAGGATCACGACCATGAGCGGGATCGAGCCACTCGGGATCCCCGCCGCGCTCACGGCGGTGAGCACCGTCATGCCGGCGATCATCATCTGAGTGCCCGCTCCAAGCGTCACCCCGAAGGCCTGGGCCAGGAAGACGATCGTGATGGACATGAAGAAGGCGGTGCCGTTCATGTGAAGCGTCGCGCCCAGCGGCAGCACGAAGCCCGACACCTCGCGGGGCACCCCGAGCTCCTCTTCGGCAGTCCGGATCGTCGTGGGTAGCGTCGCTGCCGAGCTCGCAGTCGAGAACGCCGTGAGCATCGGGAGCCGCGACCGAGAGAAGAACGTGCGAGGCCGGATCCCCGCGAAGACCCGAACGAACAGACCCAGGACTCCGAACTGGTAGATGATCAGGCCCACCAGCACAGCGATGAAGTAGGTCGCGATCGGAGCCAGGATCTCGAGCCCGAGCCGGGCCGTCACGGAGTAGGCGAAGCACGCGACGCCGATGGGGGCCAGCCACATGGCAAACCCGATCATCACCATCGTGGTACGGGCGACCGCGTCGAGCACGTCGAGCATCGGCCGGGCGTACGCGGCGGGCACCCGGGTCAGCGCGACGCCAAACACGAGCGTGAAGACGATGAAGGCGATGAGGTCTCCGTTCACCGCCGCGGCGAGCGGATTCGACGGCACGAGGTTCACGAAGGTCGATACCCCGAGATCCGCACCCGCGGCCTCCACGGTCGAAGCCGTCCGGTCGGCGAACGTGTCCAGCAGCTGCGTCCGGAGATCGTCGGACAGGCCATCCCCCGGCGCCAGGACATTCACCACGGCGAGGCCGAGGAGGGCCGCCAGCAGGGTCGTCGCGAGAAAGAGACCGAGGGTCCGCCCGCCCATCCGACCGAGCCGGTGGACGTCCCCGAGACCCGCGATCCCGAGAACCAGAGTGGCGAAGACGAGCGGGACGACGACCATCAGGAGGAGCCGCAGCCAGATCTGACCCGCGGGGTCGGCGACGTATTCCGCCACCCAGCGCCCGCCATCCCCCGCTGCCCCGCCCGCGGCGGCAACGA
This sequence comes from Gemmatimonadota bacterium, assembly GCA_029861425.1. Classification (GTDB taxonomy): domain Bacteria; phylum Gemmatimonadota; class Gemmatimonadetes; order Palauibacterales; family Palauibacteraceae; genus Palauibacter. Next base: position 13,332 of record JAOTZH010000076.1, on the reverse strand, counting down.
GGACGCCCCCCAGCGTGCCGACGGCCAGCCCGACCATGATCCGCGCGTTGAGCGTCATGGCGAGCCAACCTGCGCGCTCGCGTACGACGTGGACAGAGGAGCCGTACGGGGTGGGGCGCGGCCCCGTCGACGGCGGCGGCGACCGCGGCGTACGTTTAACCATCTCGGGCGGAGCGTCGCAACCCGGGACATCGACGACTTGAGCGACCTCGAGAAGGGATCGGAATGAGTCTCCGCTGGCAGACGGCCCTCGCGCTGTGCCTGACGTCCTCGCTCCTGTCGGCTGGGTGTCGGCGAGCGGCCTCGGACGCCGGCAGCGGAGAGGACGAATCCACCGAGCCGGCGCCGGCGACGGTCGAACCGGTGAACGATCGGCCGAACCCGTACGAGCGCGTCGAACCCTGGGCGACCCTGCCAGACTATCTCCAGGCCTGGCCCGCGGTCACCGGAGTCGAACAGGGGCCAGACGGCTTCCTGTACGTGATGCACCGTTGTTTCGAGAACACGTGCGCGGGACGGGCGGAGGATCCGATCGTCAAGTACGACATGTCGGGAACCCCCGTCGCGAGCTGGGGCGCCGGGATGTTCGTGTACCCACACGGTTTTCACATCGACCCGGACGGAAACATCTGGGCCACCGACGCGCGCGGGGAAGGCGATCTGGGGCACCAGGTGTTCAAATTCAGTCCCGACGGTGAGCTCCTCGCTCGGCTGGGGACGGCCGGCGTCGGTGGTGACGGCCCGGGCGAGTTCGACCAGCCTACCGATGTCGTCGTGCTCCCGAGCGGCGAATTCTTCGTCACGGAGGGCCACGGCGAAGGCAACAATCGCGTCGTGAAGTTCGCGGCCGACGGAGCGCGTCTCATGACCTGGGGCGGGTCTGGATCCGGTCCCGGCGAGTTCAATGCGCCGCATACGATCGCCCTCGATTCACAGGGCCGCCTGTTCGTAGGCGACCGCTCCAACAACCGCATCCAGATCTTCGACCAGAACGGGCGGTTCCTCGATGAGTGGCGCCAGTTCGGGCGCCCCAGCGGGATCTACATTACGGCCGACGACACGATCTACGTGGCGGATTCGGAGTCCTGGGGTCCGGACAATCCGGGGTGGAAGAAGGGGATCCGGGTCGGGAGCGCGCGGGACGGCTCAGTGGCGTTCTTCATCGAGGATGTCGAGTCGATGGTCGAACCGCACAGCGGCGCCGAAGGCGTCGGCGTCGACTCGGACGGCAACGTCTACGGTGCCGTGGTCCGGCGCCGGATGCTCGAAAAGCACGTCCCACGACGCTGATGGTCTACCTGAGCGACTCGAAGCGAACGCTGCTCAGCCGGGTGGCGGTCCTTCGAGCAGCCCTTCGAACGGCACCTCTTCCGCGCCGTTCTCCGTGCAGACCGCGTAGTGCGTCTCGTTCGTGCCGTACAGGGCGACGCCCGCGTGCTCGCCCGCCTTGTTCAGCAGAAAGAAGCGGACATCGAAGTTGGGAAGTCCGCGGTCGTCGAGGAGTCTCGCCTCCACCGTGTTTTGCTGAATCCGACGGAGGGTCGCCATCCCCGCGTCCAGCGGACTGGACCCCTGTCTCATGAACTCGACCGCGAGGAAGGACGAGAGGTTGTAGAGGTTCGCCTCGCCTCGTCCCGTCGACCCGACGGCCCCGACGTCGTTGTCCACGTACAGACCCGCTCCGAGGATCGGCGAGTCGCCGGCCCGTCCGGGGATCTTCCACGACAGACCGCTCGTGGTCGTCACCCCGCAGATGTCGCCGTCCAACCCGAGGCCGTCAGAGTTGATCGTTCCCCAGAACGAATGGGCCGGGATCAGTCCGTCATCGACCATCGAGAGGCCGGCGTCGAGACCCGCTTGCCCGAAGGACCTCAGGGCCGCGCGTGCGCCGGGCTCGCCACCGGGGGGCCCCCTGTCGTGGTCCGGCTCGTTGTTCCCGCTTCGCCCCCCCGGTCCTTCCAGACGCTCACGCGGATCGAGCCAGTGGCTCGGATCGACACGCCGGCGCCACTCGAGCCACAGCTCGCGTGATTCCGGGGTGTTGAGATCATCCTCGATCTCGAAGCCGAGCGCGCGCGCGAATTCCTGGGCCCCTTTTCCGACCAGCAAGTGGTGGTCGGTCAGCTCGGCCACGGCCTTCGCGACCAGGGATGGGGTCCGGACTCCCTCGATTCCGGCCACTCCACCGGCCCAGCGCCGAGGTCCGTGCATGCAGCAGGCGTCCAGCTGGACCACCCCGTCCGCGTTCGGAAGGGCCCCGTATCCGATTCCCCGCTCTGTCGGATCCAGCTCGGGGATGTTGACGCCGGCGATCAGCGCGTCGAGAACGTCTTCCCCTTCCGTGATCCCACGAAACGCGCGTTCGATCGCGCTTTCGGGTCCCCCGTTGGTGAAACGGATGCCGCTCAGATCCGAGATGACCAACGGCCGCGCGGCCCGTCGCGTCGCTTGATGGCGGACCGCTCTCGGGACGGGACTCGCGTCCCCGCTCTGCGCGGCCAGGCCGGTCGGAACCGTGGCGACGAGTCCGGCCGTCGCCGACGCCTTTACGAAATCGCGTCTGTCCATGATCCTCCGCGGGGGTTCGGGACTCTGGTCCTCGAGCAAGAGATCCGGCATGGCCACGATGCGACCCACACGTCATTCTTGGTAGGGTCTCGCCCGCACGCCCGCTCACGGAGGTGGCACGATTCGAAAACGGTTCGGAGTTCTATTGGTGTGCCTGGCGGCGGTCGGACTCTCCTGCACGAACGCCGACAGCGGCAGGTCCGACGGGGACGGTCACTTCGACGTCGTGATCTCGAACGGACGCGTGATCGACCCGGAGACCGGACTGGACGCCATTCGGCACGTCGGCATCCGGGGCGGCACGATCACGGCGGTCACCACGGAACCGCTCGCCGACCGCGTGGCCGAAGGTGGCGAGCTGATCGATGCCACCGGGCTCGTCGTGTCTCCTGGATTCATCGATCTGCATGCGCACGGCCAGACGGTCACGGCGAACGAATACCAGGCGCGGGATGGCGTGACGACCGCGCTCGAGCTCGAGGGAGGGTATCTCGGACTCGCCGAGTGGGTCGAGGCGCGACGCGGTGCGGCCCCGATCCACTATGGCGCTTCGACCTCCCAGGCCGCTGCCCGCGCGCTCGCCCTGACCGACCGGGAGGACCGGGCGCGGCTGGAGGAGATGATCCGGCGAAACCGTGGGCAGCCCGAAGAGGCGAGTGACGAGCTGGACGGTGCGCTCATGTCGACGTTCTACGCCGAGCTCGGGGCCGACCGGTACGAGGTCCTTCGGGGTGCCCTGCAGACGGGGCTCGAGGAGGGCGGGATCGGAATCGGGATGGCGCACCAGTACACGCCCGGCGCCAATCGCCAGGAGGTCTTCGAGGTCTTCCAGCTCGCGGCCGAGCTCGACATCCCGATCTTCACTCACGTTCGTTCGATGAGCATCGACGCGATGCAGGAGGTCGTGGCCAACGCCAGCGCGACGGGAGCGCCGCTCCATATCGTCCACGTGAATTCCATGAGCCTCGGCAACCTGCCGACCGTCCTGCAGCTGATCGGCGCGGCGCGAGATCGCGGGCTCGACATCACGACCGAGGCCTACCCCTACACCGCGGCCTCGACGAGCCTCGAGTCCGCGATCTTCGACGCGGGGTGGCAGGAGCTTCTCGGGATCTCCTACGGCGATCTTCAGTGGGAAGACACGGGCGAGCGGCTCACCGAGGAGACGTTCAATCGATATCGGAGCGAGGGCGGGACCGTGATCATCCACATGATGAAGGATGATTGGATCGATCTGGCGATGGCGACGCCCTGGGTGATGGTGGCGTCGGACGGCATGCCCTACGCACCCGGAGCCCACCCGCGATCGGCCGGGACCTTCAGCCGCGTCCTGGGCCGGTACGTCCGCGACAGGGGCATCCTGGACCTCCCGACGGCGATCGCGAAGATGACGTACATGCCCGCGGCACGGCTCGAGGGGATCGCACCCGTCATGACCAGGAAAGGACGAATTCAGGTGGGAGCGGACGCTGACATCACGGTCTTCGACCCCGATACGGTTCTGGACACGGCAAACTTCACCGACGGTCTCTCCTACTCTGTGGGAATCGAGCACGTGTTCGTGCTCGGCACGGCGGTAGTGCGGGACGGCGAGACCGTGAAAGATGCCTACCCGGGACAGCCGATACTCGGCCGGTTCGCGACGCCGTGACCGGGATCGGCAACCTCGGACTTCCGACTCTCTGGCTCGGGGCGATCGTCGCCGCCGAGATCCTGGGGCGCCGCTCCCCCTCCGACGTCTGGGATGCGATCGGCGTTTTCGTGTTCGGCGCGCTCGTAGCCGTGACGATCCCGAGGGTCACCGATTGTCGCCTGGCGATAACGACTCGTCTCCGGGGCGCCATCAGGAAGCTGGGCCGCCGCGCGCTGGCGCTGTGGCCCGAAATGGGAGTCGATATCCGGGGCGAGCCGCCGATTCCCCGCGGGTTCCCCAACATCATGCTCGGTCTCGCATTCGGGATCGCGATGATCGCCGGCTGCGTGTTCTGGCTCCGATCTGCTTTCCCGGCGCCCGCGCGCGAGACCCTTCTCGCCATTTCACCGACTATTCTGTTTCTACTGCTCGGCCTCTACTGGACGGGGCTCCTGGGGCTGTTCGGGTTCTCCGCGCTCTCCACCTGGCGAGACATGAACGACCACGTGGTCGACGCCGGCTTCCCTTCCGGCAAGCGCGACGGGGTCCGTCTCGCCGTGGCCATCGCGTGGCTGGGTCTGATCGCCGCGCTCGCGTTCCTCGTGCCGATCCGCTTCGCGTGGATGCTCTGCGGCGGGGCGGGGGCGGTCGGATTCTTCGCGGCGTGGACGATCGATCGGTACGAGAAACTGCGGATTCTCTGGCGGGCAGGCCCGGGGGCGGAACCGCGCATCTTCTATGCCGGCGCCGGCGTTCGGTGGGATGCGTTCGTGATGGCCTGTCTGGTGCCCCTCCTCACGATTCCGGGGACTGGAGTCGGGCGCGCGGGCGCCATGGTCGACACCGTCCCGATCACGCTTGGGCTCGCGGCGGCGGCCGCTTGGGCGGCGGCGATCGCCTTCATGTCGTACACGTTGCACGGACCGGTTCGCGCCTACCTGCTCGCTCGGCACGACCCGGCGCGTCGGGAACCGATCCCACTGCTGACCGAAGGCCAGGCGCTGCTGTCCGACACCACTCGCCGGCAGCTGGCGACGCACGGTTTCCTCTGCATCTCCGTCGACGAGGGATCGCGAGTGGGGCCGGCGGTCAGGGTCGTGGTGGACGACTTCGCCCCGCCACGTGCGCTCCAGCGGCTTGACCGAGAGGCCGACTTCCTCCTCCTGGCCCCCCGCGTCCGAGTGAGCCCCGAGTCGCTGACCTCGCTGTCGACGCTCGCGGAGCTGAGGCGCCTCGACCACGCGCTCATCCGCGACCAGCTGGCCCACGGAATCCATCAGGTCCTCAAAGGGGCGTCCGTGAGACGGTTCCATAACGGGACGGGGTTCTGGCTCGCGCCGCATCTGTGGTACGTGCGAGGACTGACGAGAGACTCGGATGATCCGGACTACCACACGATCGGTCGTCCCTATCACCGGATCCTCCCGCGGAGATCACGTCAGCATGTGCACCGCGTGTTCACCGCCGCCGAGATCGACCTCGTGTTTGCGGAGGACGGTGTGCGGATGGACCTGATCCAATCGGTCTTCGACCGGTTGTTCGACGTCTACGATGTGCTCGGCCCCGGACGCGTCGAGGAAGTGTCGTTTGTCGGGCTGCAGAGCGTTCGAGTGATCGTCCACGACTTCACTCTGGGCGAGCCGTTCCGCCGGGCCGGCTACCGTGAGCCATCGTACGAGGAAATCGGGCGGGCCCGGATCCTCCACATCATGCTGGAGCGAGGCGACGGGGACGAGGAAAAGGAGCCCGTCCCCGACGCGCCCGAAAGAGAGCCGACGCTTATCGGACTCTAGACGGACGGCTCCACGTTCGCGTTCAGGCGGAACAGGTTGGTCGGATCGTAGCGATCCTTGAGGGTGACCAACCTGTCATGGTTGCCACCCCAGTTCGAGTCGACCTGCACCTTGGATAGCTCTGGATCCTGGTCGTTCGTGTAGAAGCCCTCCGTGAAGGGTTCCAGCGTCGCCCAGTACGCACGACAAGAAGCGATGTGCGTGGCTGGATCCGCACCCATCGGCCAGTCGACGGAGGTCATCATGTTGCCGAACACGCGTCGGTTCGGGAACGCCATCGCCGACTCCCGCACGCGGTTGATTGCGCCACCCGATTGCTGGAAGAACAGCTGAGTCGACCGCTCCGGGTGCGCCTGCATGCCCGAACTGATCGCGATGGCGAGATCGGCCGGAACCTCCGGGACGAAGCCGCCCTTCATATAACTGCCCATCGCGCGCGGGTCGTCGACGTCGCCGGACCTCTGGAGCGCCACGTAGTCCATGGCCCGGAGTCCGTCCACGATCGGCGTGCCCATCTTCTGCAGGGGCGCGAGGGCCGCGTCGGCCCCGCTCTCTGGACCGGAATAGCACACGGCGAAGCCGGCCAGCCAGTCGGCGCCACCCGGCGGGAACGCCTGGAAGTAGTCGAGCTGCAGCTCATCCGGCGCCTCGTGGCCGTACTCGCCGTACATCGTGAGCAGATCCCTCGCCTTCGAGTAAGGGAACATGATCGGGCCACCGATCACGGTGCGGTCCATCGGGTGCAGGTCGAACTCGAAGGACGTGACGATCCCGAAGTTCCCGCCGCCGCCGCGAAGTCCCCAGAACAGATCCGGGTTCGACTCGGCGCTCACGTGACGGAGCTCACCGTCCGCCGTCACGATGTCGAGGCTGACCAGGTTGTCGACGGCCAGGCCGTAGCGTCTCGCCAGCCGGCCGAACCCGCCGCCGAGCACCAGTCCACCGACGCCCGTGTGCGACACCGTCCCCATCGGCGTCACGAGACCGTGCGCCATCGCTTCGTGATCGAGCGACCCGAGAAGCGAGCCTCCCTCGACCCTGGCGCGGCGCGTGGCCGGATCGATTCGGGCCCCGCGCATCAACGAGAGGTCGATCTGGAGCCCCATGTCACATGTGGATTTCCCGGAGTGACTGTGACCACCGCACTTCACCGCGGTCAGCAGGCTGTACTCCGCGGCGAAGTCGACGGCCGTCTGCACGTCGGCCGCGCCGGAAGGCTGGATCACCAGCGCGGGGTGCTTGTCGAACGAGGGGTTCCGGATGAGGCGGGCAACGTCGTACCCCTCATCCCCCGCCAGCAGGACTCGACCGTGCAGGCGTGCCGCGAGCTCCGAGATGTCGCTCCCGGGAATCGTGATTTGCCTCCCGTCGCCGGTGATCGCGTCGAGGTCGGCCGGGAACAGAGGCGCCTCGCGGAACACCGCCTGGAGCGGTCGTGTCGGGAGGGCGGCTACCGCTGCGGCCGCGAATGTGGATCCGAGGAAGGCTCGTCGCTTCATCGATCGACTCCGGTCTGGCAGTTCTCATCGGGCTCCCGGCAGGGCGCACCCTCCGGCTCCAACACGCCTTGTGGCACCCATACCCTACAAAGGAGACCCCCTTCGCGACCAGAACCCGCGAAATCGAGCGTGGTGCGCAGGCGGGCCTCGCGCACCGGGGACCACGTGCAATTCCCACAGGCGGGGTTGCCGCCCGTCCCCGCAACCGGCCGGGACGGGCGGCGCGCGCAGCCGGTCAGACCATGCCGAACAGGTTCATCGTGTTGACTGGCTTGCCCTGCATCTTGAGGTAGTAGAAGAGCTGGGCCTTGTGGAGCGCGAGGTGATTCACCATTCCGAGCATCTGCTGACCGAGCGGCGCGGGGTGATCGGGCGCCCACGGGGCCGGAGTCGGATCATCCATCCGCGCCTCGGCCTCGGCAATCATGCTCATCGCGAGCTCCTTGTCCGCCGCGAGCGCCTGACGGGCCTCGTCGACGCTCCCCGCGCTCGGAAGGGCCTCGGCCGGCGGCAGCATCGCTTCTTCGGGCATGTTCTCCATGTCGACTCCGTCCGGCATGCCCCAATCGCCCGTGACGAAGCCCCTGAATGTGGCGCCGCAGGCGCCCGTCATGTGCAACAGCAGCTGGCCCATCGTCATCCAGTTGTCACCGGAGCTCGGCTTCCAGTCGAGGTCGCCGTCGACCAGGTCCATCAGACGGCTGGCCGCGTGGTAGGCCTGCTCGACTTCGGACCGAAGCAGATTCGTCCAGTTCATGCGTCTCTCCAATTACGGGGTTCGGGTTCGGCGGGCGAGGGCCCACCAGGTTCGCGCGCCGCCATCATCCGTCGACGGGTCGGAAACGCTAAGAGGTGGTGGGCGACGCGGGTAGAGCCAGCGGGGAACGAACCGGTCTCGCTTGCACCTCGATCGAGGGACAGACGATCTTCGGCGGCATGAAGACCGTCGGAAAGCTCGCGCTCCTCGTCGTGCTGTTGAACGTCGTCCGGTATACCGTCGGCGGCTTTCTCGAGAGCTTCACGATCATGGAGCCGATGCACCTGCCCATGACGCGCTACCCGGATGCGTTCGACTCCGAGTTCACGTCGAACGACTTCATGATCTCTCTGGTGTACAACTACGCGATGTGGTTCTTCGCGGCGGTGGTCTTCCACCTGTTGAACCCCGTGCTGCGCGGCTCGATCTGGGTCAGGAGCCTCAAGAGCTACATGCTGGTCGCCGCGATCTTCTGCTCTGTCGCCGCGATCTACATGAATCACTACGTGGCCGGCGTGAAACCGTTCTATTTCTGGAGTATGGTCGACGCCCTGATCCTGTTCCCGGTAGTCGCGCTGGCTAACGCCCTCCTCTACCCGAGGTTCTTCAGGCGACCGATCCGCGGAGTCGATGGCACCGAGCCGGGGTCCGGCGCGCGCGCTACCCAGGACGCCTAGGCCGCGGAGGACTCCTCGCGGCGCACCTCGCGTCTGCGATCTCCGTGTAGGGGACGCGCGGAAGCCGGTCCCTGCCACTCGCCACATGTCACGCAGCAATACCCCGAGTCGCCCTGCCGGAGATACTTGCCGCACCGGTGCGGCGCGGCCACGCCGTCGACGATCTGAAGCGTCTTCCGGCAGTGACGGCAGGAGACCTCGCCACGATCCACCGCGAGACCGCGGGGCACACACTCGTGAGTCGAGAGCCAGACCCGATAGGACTCGCCCCCATCCGCATCCTGGGCGAATCCGCAGACCTTGCACAGCCGGTAGCCATATCCAATCCCGCCGTTGGGCCCCTTCTCCGCGTACGCGTCGTACATTCGCCGCGGCCGGTCGGCGGGGTCGGTCCACCCACAGCCGGGGCACGTGAGCGACTCGCCGGCCGCCCGTCTCCGGACGTCGTCGATGAGCTCTTCCAATGTGTACGAGCTGACGTAGCTCAAGACTCGACCTCTGTTCGTCTGCCGGACTCCACCCCGTGAGGGGGTGCTGATCAAGTCGCGAGCCGTCACTATTTGATCTGCGTAATCGATTGAGATAAAAGACATTATCGATTCTCATATCATCTGATGTCGAGATTCTGTCGGGCGGCACTTCAAACCACCCGGCGCGTTCTGCAAAACGCGGCTCGACGACGAATCGGATCACGCAGGTCATGAACGGGCGCGGAGTTACGCGTTCAGGCGTACGGCATCGCCGGCTCCTTGCCGAGGAGCCGGGCGTACACGGCGAGGGCGCCCCGGTGGTGGGCGGAGTGGTCTGTGATCCCGTTGATGACGGCGGCGCGCGGCGCCCCGCCCATGATCGCCTCGTCCGTGATCGGGGCGTAGAGCTCTCCGTCGCCCAGGCCGGAGACCTTAGCGGTCGCCGCCCCGTACGCCGCGTCGAGCCGCTCGATCTCGGCCGCCAGGGAGGTCGCCTCGTGCGAATGCGCGACATGGGCCTCGAAATCGAGCTGCCACCCATCGCCGAACCCACCCTCCATGAACCAGTCGACTGTCTCCGCCACGTGCCTGACGTGCGCGGCGACGGAGAACATCTCGGGCTGCGGGGCGAAACCGGATTCGTCCTCGTCGAAGACCGAGAGGGTCCCCTTGAAGAACTTGTGAGAGCTTTCGAGCTGAGCGACGAGACCAGCGGCGGCGGACATGTTGACCCTCCTGATCGATTTCGGCTTTTGTTCGGGGTCCGCATTATTCGGCGATCGCGATCGGCTGTCAACGTCCGGGGGCTTCAGAGCCGAGGAACGAGTCGCTATGCTCTCCCGGTGCACTCGACCCAGGAGATCGATCATGAAACGCATCCGAAGCCTTGCTCTCGCCCTTCCCCTCTTCGTGGTCGCCTGCACGGGCGGCGAGGCGGAGGCGGGGGATCCGCAGGGCGCTCCGGCCGAGCCCGCCGGAGACCCCGCGCGCTACGAGACGACGGAAGTGGCCGACGGGGTCTACCAGTTCCGTTTCGTCGGTCACAACGCGCTGTTTGTCGTGACGGACGACGGCGTGGTCGCGTTCGATCCGATCTCGGTCGAGGCGGCCTCGGCCTATGCCGGCGAGATTCGCAAGCACGCCCCGGGCGTGGGCCTCGCGGCGATCGTGTACAGCCACCGTGACGCAGACCACGCGACCGGCGCGAACGCGTTGCGCCAGGCCATGGAGTCCGAGGCGCCGATCCACGCTCACGAGAATGCGCTCGCCCCGCTCGTGGAGTCCGCCGATCCCGACCTGCCACCGCCGGACGAGACGTTCACCGACCAGGCATCGCTGGCTGGAGGCGCCGTCGAGCTCCACTATCTCGGACGCAGTCACAGCGACGACATGGCGGTCGGCTTCCTTCCCGAACACGGCATCGCGTTCGCCGTCGATTTCGTCGCCGCCGACCGGTTCGGCTATCGGGATCTCTCCAGCTTCTACTTCCCCGACATGCATGACGCGATCGCCGGACTCCTGGAGATCCCCTTCGAGCGGATCATCTTCGGTCACGGACCGCCCGGCGACCGGGCCACGATCGAACGACAGCTCCAGTACTACCGGGACCTCGAGGACCTGGTGCGGACAGCCGTCGACGACGGATTGACCGAGGACGAAACGGCGGAGGAAGTCCTCCTGAGCGACTACGCGAACTGGGACAGATACGACGACTGGCGAGAGATGAACGTCCGCGGCATGTACAGGAAGCTGTCGGAGGGGCGCTGAGCTTCAGCGGTCCGAGCCCCGCAGGTGTTTTGGGTGACGCGTCGGGTGACGCGTCGGGTGACGCGCCGGCGACCGAGATGAGGTCGCGGCAACGGTCTCCTCCTACTTCGACGAATCGAGAATGAAGAACCTTCGCTCCGCTGCGAACCTCAGTGGCCAGACCTCGAGCACTGCCCGCGCACCGAGCTCGGACGGGTCTCGGGCTCTGGAAGCGGCGGCCGGGGGGAGCTCGCTGAGCGCACGGGCCGTCAAATCGACGACGATCCCATGACCTGCTGAGGGCAGACCCGGCCTGACGGCACGACCCACCGACCCGGGGGGACTGGATGCGAAAGCGGCGTGGAAGCCTGGTTCAACTCGTTCGCGCATCGCTGGCGTGGGCGGCGCTCTCGGGCCTGGTCCCGGCGTCGGGATGGGCGCAGGGCGTCACCACGTCTGGCATCGCGGGACGTGTGACTGGTCAGGAAAGGGAACCCATCCCGGACGCCCGAATCGAGTTGCGCCGCGACGATACCGGCGCCGTATTCGTGACGGCCACGGATGAGGATGGCCGATTCAGCTTCACCAACCTGCGCCCCGGTGGACCCTACACGCTCGAGGCCTCCCGGATCGGACTCCAGACGGTTCGGCGCGAAGGGCTCGTGCTCAACATCGGCCAGAGACTGGCCGTCGACATCCAGCTGACCGAGACCGCGGTGGAGCTGCCCACGCTGTCGATCCAGATCGAGGCGGATCCCGAGTTCGCCCGGACCCGGATGGGACCCGTGACCGTAGTCGATCAGCAGACGATCGATCAGCTGCCCACCATCTCGCGTGACATCACCGAATTCGCCCAGCTCTCGCCGCTCGTGGTGGTCGACGAGAACGGGGTCTCGGTGGCGGGGGCGAACCTGCGGTTCAACAACCTCCAGATCGACGGTGCGCTGAACCAGGACGTCTTCGGTCTTTCCCCGAGCGGAGTGTCCGGCGGACGCGCGAGCGGCCGGGTGATCCCGCTGGCGGCGATCGAGGAGCTCCAGGTCCTGGTCGCACCCTACGACGTTCGCCAGTCGGGGTTCACGGGCGGCGTCCTGAATGCCGTGACGCGGTCGGGCACCAATGAGCTCCGCGCCTCCGCGTTCGGCTTCTTCCGCAATGAGAACCTCGTCGGCGACGCGCTGATCGGCGGAGCCCGGCGCGAAGCGGGAGAGCTCAGGAATACGTTCCTCGGCTTTGACGCCGGGGGACCGATCATCCGGGATCGCCTCCATTTCTTCACGGCCGCGGAGTTCGAACAGCGTCGACGTCCACCCAACGGGTTTCTCGTCGGGGTCGATGATCCGATCCTGACTCAGCTCGTCCCGGATTCGGTGGCCAGGGTCGGGGACATCCTCGCGGGGTATGGGGCCGATGCAGGGGAGGCGGGCGAGCATACGCTCGAGAACGACCTCGCCAACTTCTTTGCCAGATTCGACTATCAGCTGGACCCATCGAACTCGTTGATGCTTCGGTATAATTTCGCCGGGGCCGACGACGACCCCGACCCCAATCGGCTGCCAGGAGACTCCTACGAGCTGTCGTCGAACGGCACTCGCATCGAGAGTCGAAACCACGCGGTGCTCGGTCAGTGGCTCTCGACGATCAGCTCGAGGTGGTCGAACGATCTGCTCGTGAGCACTCAGTTCCTCAGCGACCGGGAGAACCCGCTCTCGCTGTATCCGAGAGTCGAGGTGCTCATGTCCGGCTTCGATGGCGAGACGGGGCTGGTTCGCGAGCTGCGGGCGGGGTCGAACTTCTTCTCGACGGGGAGCGATCTCGACCAGAACATCCTGCAGATTTCAGACGCCCTGACGCTCTCGCTCGGCCACCACCGGGTGACGTTCGGCGCAGGCTACGAGCGCTTCGGAATCCGTCGGTCCTATCTCCCCGGCTCCCTCGGCACCTTTCGGTTCACATCCCTGGCCGACCTCGAGGCGAATGAGCCGTCCGAATACACCGTCAACGTTCCGCTCCTCGAGACTGCGGGAACCACGGACTTCTCGGTGCACCAGTTCTCTGCCTTCGTGCAGGAAGAAGCGGAGATCAGTCAGGCGCTCACGATCCAGCTCGGCGCGCGGATCGACATCCCGACGATGCCCGACGCGCCGGGCGAGAACCCGGGGGTCGAGCAGTCCTTCGGCTACCGGACG
>JAOTZH010000075.1 GCA_029861425.1 Gemmatimonadota bacterium | reverse complement strand
GCACCATGTGCGTCGCGTACCCGAGATCCCCGGCCATGTGGCCGAGAAAGCTCTTCTCGACACCGGCCGTTCCGTCCCCCAGGTACGGGATGCCGGGGAGCGTGGGGAAGCTCGCGAGCATGGCGGTAAGGCCCTCGAGGCTGCGCTGCCCGTTCGCATAGAAGCGGGTGTAGAGCGTCCCTTCGGGTACGAGGCCGTCGAATACCGGCGTGGCGCCCAGTGGGTCGAGCCCCGCCCGCGCGCGGAGCGCATCGGTCACGATCGCGTCAAAGCTCTCCAGCACGAGGATGACGATGTTCGGCCGACCGGGGATGGTGTCCCGGGTCGACCGGTCGCGCGGTGCTGGATCGCGCTGCAGTGGCGCCCGGTCCCCCGCCCAGACTTCGCGCGTCAGCGTGAAGCGGGACCGGAACTCGGTGACCGCGTCATCCAGATCGCCCTCGAAGACCATCGGCCTTCGGTCATCGATCGAATGAAGCGCGGAGAACGGTCCGTTGAGGGTGAGATAGCCGGCGGGAACCGAGCCCCGGGTGAACGCGTGCACAGGCAGGAAGTCGCCCCGGTGGAACCCCTTCGCCACGACCCCCAGGACGACGACGAAGGCGGCGTAGCGGAGCCAGGAAGCCCGCGTGGCGCCGATCTCCGGACCGGGCCGGGCCAGGAGCCTCGCCCACCCGAATGCGACCACACCGAGCACGACGATGAACGCCGCGAGCGCGAGCGGGAAGTCGAAGAGGCTCTTGAGCAGCGTGTTCCAGTCGGACCCCCACGAGTTGGCGAGGTCGCCCCCGATGTGCCGGCGGACGTCCGGGAAGTACACCAGATCGCCGACGGTCAGGAGCAGCCCTCCCAGCAGTCCGACGAACGCCAGCCAGCCGGCAAACGACTGCCACGCTTTCCCACGGGCGAAGGCCGCCGGCAGCAGCGCGAGGGCGAGGGGGATCCCGACCAATTGGGCCGTCACGGCCAGGTCGAATCGGAGCCCCGCGGCAAACGCGCCGAGGACCTGCCCTCCGGATAGCCCGGCGAAGTCGGACGGATACGAGAGGATCAGGACCACCCGTGCGAGCATCAGCACGACGAGGAGCCCGAGCGCCGGGACGAACGGGCCGATCCAGGGTCCTGGACGGGCCCCGGCGGCGCCCGGCGCGTCCGGCTTCACCGGCCGAGGGCGGCCATCAGGTCGTCGTTGTCCGGGTGCTCGAGGAACGTATCGAACTCGATGAAGTAGCCCTCGGGGTCATACCCGACGAAGGCCCGGTACCGCGGGTTCCCGGTCTCGATCGCTTCCGACCGGAGTTCGAACGCGCCGTCCCGGGCCCGCTCGAACCAGCGGTCCAGATCGTCCGTCAGGAACGACAGCGTGACCGCCTTGTCCTCGGTGAACCGGTGCATCCCCCGGGTCTCGTCCACGAGCCCGAGGTACCCGGTCGCCGAAGTCGGGTAGATCTTCGCGAGCCCCTGATCGACGATCATGTCGAGGCCGAAGCGGTCCTCGTAGAACCGCTGCATGGCCGGGATGTCCCGGTAGTACGTCCAGATGACCGTGGCCTTGAATCCGAGGTCGCCGGGCGCCTCGCCGGCGTCCCCCCCGACCGGAAGCGTCGGCGCCGCGTCGAGCAGAGGGACGAAGCGCGCGTTCTCCTCGTGTTCGTTGAAGCGCTCGAACTCGAGCAGGTACCCCTCGGGGTCGATGGCCACGAACCCGTCGTGAGCGGTGGTCGGATCGGGCGAGTAGCCGGTGGAGCGCAGCGGGATTTCGCGCCCGCTCACGTAGTCCCACCACTCGTCCAGCTGATCCGTGATCAGGGCGAGCGCGACGGTCTTCGGCTCGTCCGCGGAGTGCATCCCGCGCTCGGCATCGACGAGCGTCAGGAAAGAGGTCTCGGCGATCTGCAGGATCTTCGCGAACCCGTAGTCCGCGACCTTTCGAAGCCCGAGCGTCTCCGTGTAGAAGCGCGCCGCCCCCTCCACGTCCGCGTAGTAGAAGAACGCGTTGTTGGCGGTGATCCCGGGTGTGCCGGTGACAGGCGCGGCCTCGGTGCGGCCGGCGGTTTCAGAGACTGATTCGGAGGACGCGGAAGTCTCGTCCCGGCTCGACGACCCGCAAGCGATCGATGCGGTGACTGCCGCCGCGACGACGGAGCGGACGATTCTCATTCGATGGGTCCCTGGTGGCGGTGAAGGCGTGGCGGCTTCTTCGGTCACCGCCAACCTCACCACCCCCCGACGCGAACGCTAGTTGTCGTGTCGCCAGGACCTCGAGGTCAGCGGACGAGGCTGGACCACGCTGTTCGTGTTGCACGTCGCCACGAGGTCGAGATCGCCCGTGATCTCGTTCGTGTTGACGAGATCCTTCACCCCGGGCGGATCGAGGCCCCCGAGGCACTCGAGCGAACCGTCGACACGGGCGGTTCCCTTGATGTCACACTGGCTGCTACCGAGAATGCGCCCGCGGAAGTTGGGGACGCTCGGGTCTGCGGTCCCTTCAAGCAGGATATCCCCGAGCGCCGCGATCAAGATGTCGGACGACGGGGCGGGCTGGAGGAATTGGCTTCCCCTCGCCTCGACATAGCCCGTGGCGAACAAAGATACCGACTGAGGGGCATACGCCGCGCCCATATTGTTGTCGAGCTTGATGCTCCCGTCGATGCAGAACGAGCCCTCGAGGCCGAGCCCCGGAACGTCCGAATCTATCTGAACAGGCCCGACGAAGTACTCGCCGTTCGAGACCGACCAGTTCTGGGCGCCCCAACCGCCGATCGTGAGACTGTCTCCGTTGGCGCCCATGATACGATTGTCGCGCACGTGATAGTCCGCGGCGGCACACGCTTCCTTGAACTCGGCGTAGACCTCGGGCGGGGCTTCCTGCTCGGCGTACTGCTCGATGGATCCGCTCGTAGATGTCGTACCACCGGGTGATGCGAGGGTCGCGCCGGCGTAGTCGGTGAGCATACCGCTGGAAAGCGTGGTCGTATTCGTAGCATCGGTGCTCGAAACCGTGATGACATTCCCCTCGACGGGACCATTCGAACTCACTGGGCCGTCCGTCGTGAGCGAGCCGCTAACGTAGATCCAGTCGTTCGCGTGGATTTTGCACCCGCCCGACACCTTCGCGTTCCCGGAAACCGTCAGATCCCGGTCGAAGACGAACCCGTCGGCGACGTCCGAAGCCGTCGTGACGATCTGGCTGACCGTCGTCACGCCGCCGAAGAGCCCGGCTTCCCGCCCCGAGCTCCGGATCTGGTAGAGCAGGTGCGGCCCGTCGTCGATCCGTCGGATCACGGCGCGATACTCGGTCTGAGTGTCGATCGGCCGCCACCCGAGATCCACGCTGTCGCCCGGAGCGAGGCCCCCGAGCACCGAGTCGGTCGCGAGACCGATCGCCTGCTGGAGACCGACCTCGGCCGCGTAGAAGCTCTGGTTCCAGACCGCTGAAGCCTTCGACGCCTGACGCTGCGAACCCGCCATCCGGAGCGAGTGAGCGGCGAACCCACCCAGCACGATGAACGCGAAGAGCGCCCACACGAGCACGTAGCCCCGCTCATCCAGATTCCCGAGGGACACCGGAGCCGTCGACTCGGTGTCGGACGCGTAGAGCGCCCGCGCTGTTCCATCTGCCTTCCCCGACATCCCTACCCCCTCAGTGCCACTCTGGTGTGTAGCGAATCCACGGTCGTCTCACCCTGACGCTGCTTGCGCAGAATGATGTCGATCGACCGGACATCCTGGGTGATCATCGCGGGGTTCCCGTCCGCGTTCAGGTACGTGAGGACGAGCCCCGAGTCCTGCGGTGCGAGCAGCGGCCCCGTCAGCGGCTCCCAGGCCTGGCCCTCGAACCGTCGCCCGAGCCACCACTCCGTCTCCCACTGGAAGAGCCCGAACGCGACGTGTCGGAACCCGCGGACGGGCGAGCCGACGCTGACCCCCGCAGTGTCTCCGGCCACGGTCAGTCGGCGGGTCGCGTTCGTCGCGACTGCCCAGTCGCACGTGAACGACTCGGGGGTATCAGGCACCGCGACGCTCACGATCCGTAGCGCCCGCCAGTCGTCGTCGGCTCGACCCGCCGAGTTCAGGGCGAGCACGAGGGTGCTGTCCGACGGGCCGGCGGTGAACGTGCCCGCCTCGAAGACGATCGAATACGTCGGACCGCCCTGGGCGTCGACGACGCCGCAGATCACCCCGTCCGCCTGTCGCGACCGGATCCGCACGAAGGTCGAGTCCATCTGGAGCAGATCGCCCTCCGGTGCCGAGAGTCCCCGGAGCTCGCCGGCGAACATGGCCATCGCGTTACGGAGCACGCCCTGGTTACGTGCCATCGCCTGTTGCTCGCGAAACTGGATCTGGCTGGTGAAGAGCACCGAATGGATCGCCGCGACGATCGCCCCGCCCACGACCAGATACACCATGGCCTCGACGAGCGTGAATCCGCCCGAGCCCCGGGGCAGACGACGCGAGTCGTCCCCCCCCAACCGATGGCGTTCGCCCGCCGGCCCCCGCCGCCTAATCGACGGGCGGTCGCAGAACGAGCCTGATCGTATCCGCAAGGGTCTCTCCCAGATAAGTCTTCTCCGCCACCACCATCACGACCTTGGGATCCGCCCCGAAGACGGTCCAGTGGACGCGGCGCCCCCCCAGCACTCGCGAGCCGGAGATCGCGCGATCGTACCCCCCGGCCGTCAGCTCCTCCACCTGTTGGTGAAGGGCCGCCCAGGTGCCGGTGTCGAGCTCGCTTCCCACGAGCACTCTCCAGCTCGCGGCCTGCGCCGCGGCCGCACCGAGGATCGCCGTCGCGAGTACGACGAGTGCCATCATCACCTCGACGGCCGAGCTGCCCCGCTCGTCGCGCCGGCGACGGGGCGAGCTCATTACGGCAGCCGGTCGCCGAGGGGCGAGAATCGAAGGGTGTCCGCCCGAGCGACGTTCTTCACGATCATCGTGGCGTCGGGCTGCTCGCACTCCGCGTCGGTGTATGGCAGCCCCCTGGCGTCGAAGCAGAGTAGCCGTCGGTCGGAGACGAGGTCGACGTCCCGCAGGCTGATCGCCCTCAACAGGACCTCCCCGGTCTGCGCGAGCGATGTATCCGCTCTCAGCGTCAGGAGGTTCGTTCTCGCCTGCCCCCTCCCCTGCCCGGTGCCGATCATCAGCGAGACGCGCCGCCCGTACTGAATGGCCGTCGTTCGGGCCAGCGTGTGGACAGAATGGACTTCGTTTGCCGCCGACCGTACTTCGCTCTGGTGAAACGACTTCGCCGTCTGCGGGGCGACGATCGCCATCGCTACCACGGTGAGCGCCATCGTGATGACCAGCTCGATCATCGTGAACCCGGCGTCTCGTCTCTTGTCGTTCCCAACCATCGTATCCACCCTTCACCGCCCGTTTCTCTGATCCCGGACCGTGCATTCGCGCGCTCGGTCCGGAGAGACGGTGGTGCAGGGCGAGGACCCGATGAGAGTTCGAGCCTTGTGCGCCGCAAGCCTCAGATTCACAACACGTTGCGGGCTCAAAGGACGTCGAAAAACCGGCTTTTGTGGCCTCGATGCAGCACAGTGAACAGGCAAATCGCCCGTGCGAGGCGCGATTCACCACGCTCGGCTGGCGCTCGCCGCTACGGGCGGCAGGCCATGGGGCTCTCGAGCCGGCTCGGGGGCACACAGGCGGTCTCATTTCCGCCACCTGATCGTCGGCTGATTCGGGAAATGGACCCAGCGGCCCGCGCCGTCGTCGGGACCCTCGATGATCGAAAAGTGAAGCTCCTGATCCTGATCGCCGTACACGATCGTGTAGATCGGGTCTCCATCATCGTCCCGTTCCGTCCGAATGATGGGATGGAGCGTGGAGTTCTTTGGCCCCGTGTGGAGAGTCAGGGTCGACGGCGTGATCGTGAAGCCCCGGTCCGCGTAGTGCGGTGCGTCGGTACGCCAGGTCCCGAGAAGCTCGGTCGGCATCCCGTCGTCCTGCCACCCGCCGCACGCGGCCGCCAGGAAGGAGAGACAGCAAGTCATCGCGACCGCCCTCAAGCCGCCCGTCGCGTTTCGAATGGGGACACCGCTCATCTCACTCATCTCACTCTCCGACGGCCATCGCGCGGACGGGAGGCTCCTCGTCTACGAGCTCTCCGGCCCGAACGAGCGCTGGTCGCAGATAGGGGACGATCCGTGGATCGAAGTGGCTTCCGGCGCTCTGCTCGATGAACCGTATCGCGTCTTCGAGCGGCAGCGGGTCCCTGTACGGCCGGTCGGACGTTAGCGACTCGAACACGTCCGCCACGGCCATTACCCGGGCGGTATAAGGAATCGCCTCACCGGACAGACCCTCGGGGTACCCGGAGCCGTCCCAGCGCTCGTGGTGATACATGACCGCCGGGATGACGTCGGCGAACGCCGCGATCGGCGAGAGGATTGCCGCGCCGATCTCCGGATGTTTCTCGATCTCGGCCCGCTCCTCCGGAGATAGGGGGTCGGGGCTGTCAAGAATGGACTCGGGCACCCCGAGCTTTCCGATGTCGTGCAGGAGACCCGCACGCTCGAGCAGCTCGAGGTCCTTCTCATCGCCCCCGAGCTCCTCACCCAGCGCGTACACGACCCGCGTGACCCGCTCGCTGTGGCCCGCCGTCCAGCGGGACTTGGCGTCAACCGTCTTCGCGAGTGCCGTAAGCGCGCCGATTCTCATGTTCTCGAGCTGCGACACGAGCCGGACGTTCCCCAAGGCGACCGCCACCTGGTCCACGAGCTGGTAGATTTCGGGCCGAGACGCGGCCTCCGAAGCGGCCTCGCTGGACTCGAAGGAGAGCACGAGCAGGCCGTGTAACACCTTTTGGTGCTCCAGCGCGGCCGCCACCCTGTAACGATCCGGCTGGATCTCGAGCTCTGACGGAATCGACGACAGGACCCGGCCGTCATCCAATTCCAGGAGACCGTTGCCGCGCAACAGCAACTCGTCCTCATCCGTCAGCTTCGCCGCGTCTACTCGCCACACCGCCTCGGAGCCCTCCGTCCCGGCGACGTGGCCGTACGCGACCGCCTCCCCGGAGGCGGCGTCCGATATCATGAGGAGGGCGGCCGCGTCACAGTGAGCCAGGCAGACCGTCTCCTTCAGGGTGACGGCGGCGATACGGTCGGCGTCGGGAGTCGTGAGAACGGAGCGGCCGATGTGCCGGAGGGCCTCGAGGGTCTCGAACTGGCCCTGGAGCCGGCCGGTCATGTCGTTGAAGGACGAGGCGAGGTCGCCGAGCTCGTCGCGCGATTCGACGTGGACGCGAGCCGTGAAGTCGCCATCCGAGACTCGTCGCGTCCCTGACTTCAGCCGGTTGAGGGCCTCCAGCGAACGGCGCAGCTGGATACTGCTGAACAGGATCACCGTACCGAGCCCGATGACCCCACCGAGGATCATCGAAAGCCTGTAATCGGCGATGTTGGCTGCCGATCGGCTGGCGGGCTCGCTGGCTACGACCATCCACGGCGGACCCGCGAAATCGAAGGCTATGAAGACGAGCGAGTACGCACCCACCCAGCGCGATTCGTCGTCGCCCCAATCCAGGTATGCCTCGCTCGCAGTGTTTCGGGGCGTACCGGGGACGGGCAGCACACCCTCGGGGATTTCGGTCGGGCAGAAGATCGGGCGCCGGGTGCTGTCGAGCAGGCAGAGATCCGTCGAGGCCGAGAACGCCGTCGTCTCGTCCCCCAGGCGATCCGTGTCGATCTCACCCCAGATGAGCCTCCGCGTCCCGTCCAGACGGACCTGACGAATCAACAGCAGGCTGGACTGTCCGTCAGCGGCCGGGAGCGTCGCGAGAACAGTCTCGCCGTCGTCCAGACGGTCCCGGATCAAGGAGGGCAGAGGCGGGGGCGCCTGCGGCGCGCCGAAAACTGTCTCGGTCTCGCCGAGCCCCCGTTCGAAGGCGAGTCCGCCCAACCGGGAATCGATCGAGTCCGCCGTCGCCACACCCCCCTCGGTCATCCCTAGCGATACCGCTCGGACGACCCGCTCGAACTCGCGCTCGAGCAATCGGACCCTCTCCAGGACCTGTTCCCCCGCGAGCTTGCTCTCTCGTCGCAACCGCTCGCGATGCTCGACGGACATCCGGCGCTCGGTCTGCCAGTACGTCACCGTGATCGTGACCGCGATCGGAGCCACCGCGCAGAGCGCGAATAGTGTCAGGATGCGTCGTGTGAGCCGCGACCGGAGCCGAACGCCGTCGATGCGCATCCCGGACCCTAGAACCCCGCTGCGGGGCCGACATACGCGCCGTCGTTTCCGCGGATGATGTCGTCGAGACTCTCAGGTCTCGTCAGAGCCGGAAGGGACAGCCCGTCGTGCCCCATGCTGTAGAGGTCGTACAGGGCGTTGATCGGTACGAGGAACCGGTCCTTGCGCGCCACACTGGCGACATTGGGAACGGAGCTGAAATCGAGGTACTGATAGGCATTCCCCCAAGGATCTCGCATATCACCCGCGTTGACCTCCGAGAGGGATGACGGCATTCGGCCCCTCTGCATGGCGAATTCGTCTATTCGAGTCTGGATTTCGAGGATTTGGCCGGTCGCCGTCTGGTTCCTAACGGTCTCCGAGGCGCGGACAGACGACTTGATGGCCACCGTGGATAGAATCCCGATCAGGGTGAGCGCAATGACCAGCTCGACGACGGTAAATCCGCCCAATCGAACGGTTTGCGCCGGGCTCGAAACTCGGATCATGTGACGATGTCGGGCCCTGTGACGGGCCGCGAATCCGTGCATTTGCGGGAAGCCTCTCTCCCCCGTGAGAACTTCCGCCCGCGCCGGGGTGCGGGCTCCGCTCGGGGGCCCGTTAGAGCAAGGACGGGACCGGGTTACGAGCAACGGCTCGCCGGGAACGGCGCGACCCCGTAGGGTGATCCCGGCACCCTGAACCACCGCACCGGAGCATGGGATGAACCGACAGTCCGCACCCTTCGCCGCGAGCGTCGTTATGCTCCTCCTGACGTCCGCCTGCGCCGGCGATGACGACGGAGCTCGGGCCTCCGGCGCTCCGACTGTCGTGGGTGTCAGTGGCCCCGCCCTGCCGCTCGTCGCGCCTGACGAGGCGGGCTTGTCGGAGGAGGCGCTCGCCCTCATCACCCCGGCGATGCAAGAGCACGTCACGGCGGGACGGCTCCCGGGCGTCGTGACCCTCGTCGCCCTCGGCGGACGCATCGTTCACTGGCAGGCGATCGGGATGCGAGACATCGAGGCTGCCGATCCGCTCGAGCCGGACGACATCTTCCGCATCTACTCCATGACCAAACCGGTCACGAGCGTGGCGATCATGATGCTTGTCGAGGACGGCAGGGTGGGACTCGACGACCTGGTCTCACACCACCTCCCCGCGTTCGCGGACCTCTCCGTTCTCGAGGAGGACGGGAGCCGGACGCCAATGTCGCCCCCCATGACGATCCGGCACCTCCTCAGCCACAACGGGGGCCTCACGTACGGCATCTTCGGGGACACCCCGGTCGACCGCGCGTACATGTCGTCGGGCCTGTTCGCGGCGCAGAGCCTGCCGGAGTACGTAGGGATCGTCGCCGGGCTGCCGCTGGCAGCTCAGCCGGGCGAACGGTGGAACTACAGCGTGTCCACGGACGTCCTCGGCTACATCGTCGAAATCGCGTCGGGACAGTCGTTCGCGGAGTTCCTCGAAGAGCGGATCCTCCAGCCGCTCGGCATGGACGACACTGCCTTCTGGGTACCAGAGGCGAAGCGCGACCGCTTCACGACCCACTACGCGGGCTCGGAGGACGGCCTGGCCGTGGTGGACTCGCCGGCGGAAGGTCGCTTCACACAGGCTCCCGGGCTCGCCTCGGGGGGTGGCGGACTCGTCTCCACGGCGTCTGACTACGTCCGGTTCGCACAGATGATGCTGCAGGACGGCCAGCTAGACGGGGTCCGCATTCTTCGGTCGGAGACCGTCCAGGAGATGCGAAGAAACCAGCTATCGGAGAGTGCCGTTCCCATCGCCCTCGCCGGTTGGTTCCCACCGGCGTACGGGTTCGGACTCGGATTCGCGACGCTCATCGACCACGAAGCCACGCCGGAAGCCGATCACGACGGCGTGTTCCGCTGGGGCGGGGTGGCGAACACGTTCTTCTGGATCGACCCGGAGGCCGAGCTGATCGCCATGGTGTGGACGCAGATGGACCCGTTCCTCGTTCACGGTCTCGAGCGGCAGTTCCAGGCGCTCGTGTACTCGGCGCTGGGGCCCGACGCGGAGTGATCTGGGTAGCGCTGGTCGGTGGAGCCGTCGTCGTCTTCCTGGTCGGGCAGATCATCGCACTCGGGATCGTGCTGTCGTCGGGCGACGAGGCCACCCGCGGCCTGGGGTACTATGGCCGCTCGCCAGCGGGGAGAGAGGCGTTCCGGGCGAAGCTCCGACGGCACTCGCGGCTCCTCTCGCCGATCCTCTGGATTTTCGGGCGGTTCTCGTCCTTCACCTTCGAGAAGGCCAGCTTCCGTCACTCCGGGCTCACCGGGCCCCGCGGAACCTGCACCGAGGAGAGCTTCGCCGCCGGCATGGCGTACTCCCCCGCGGTCGAAGACGTGTTCGTCGTGACCCAGATGAAGAGTGGCACGACCTGGATGCAGCACCTGGTCTACGAGATCCTCATGCGAGGGCGGGGAGACCTCGTGGATTCCGGTGCGACCCTGTATGCAGTATCGGCATGGCTCGAGGCCGTGAAGAGCGTGTCCGTCGCGGATGCGCCTCTCGTGGGCGAGGAGCGGCCCACGCGGCTCATCAAGACGCACCTCCCGGCGTCCGCCTGTCCGATATCCGACCACGCGAAGTACATCTACGTGGCTCGACACCCCGTGTCCTGCTTCGCCAGCTGCGCCGACTTCATCAGGGAGAACGCGGGCCGGCTCGCCCCGCCCCTCGATGCGACCGAACGCTGGTTCTGCTCCCCGGACATGTGGTGGGGAGAATGGCCGGAGCATGTAGAAGGGTGGTGGACGGCGGCGAGCGACCGGGAGAACGTGCTCTTCGTCCATTTCGAGGAGATGAAGAGAGACCTCCCGGACGTCACGAGACGCGTGACGGAGTTTCTGGGACTCGAGGCCCGGTCGGATCCGGGAATCGACGAGATCGTGCGAAAGTGCGGGTTCGACTACATGAAACGGAACGCGGGGACGTTCGAGATGCACCCCCCCCACCTGCTCTCTACCGACGCGAGACTCTTCGCGAAGGGGACGACCCTGCGGCACCAGGACGTCCCGCAGGAGACCCGGGAGCGAGTGAGCCGCTGGTGCGTGTCCCGACTGGAGCAAGCGGACTACCCGCTGTCGAGGTTCTATCCGGATCTGACGTGACGACGAGGCGCCGGGTCCGCGACCTCGCGTCGTCCGCCCAACGCGGCAGGGCCCACTCGGGGCGCGGCGTCAGAGCTGCGCGTGATCCAGATCGCCACCCAGCGGGCGCCGGGGCTCGTCCCCCTCGATTTCGAAGGCGAGATCCGCTTCGGTCAAGGGTGACTCGAGGGCCCGTCTCGTGAGCCCCTCTTCGAGGATCCGGGGCAGCTCGTCGATTCTGATCGGCCGGCCCCACATGTAGCCCTGGACGTATCTGCCGCCCAGCTGTTCGATCAGAGACAGTTGCTCGGAGCCCTCGACGCCCTCGATGATCACGGCGACCTCGAGGATCTCCGCCAGCGTCATGACGGTCCGGACGACAGCCATGGATGCGGGGTCCGCCCCAAGGCCCAGCACGAATCCACGGTCGACCTTCAGCACATCGACGTCGAGTCCCCGCAGGTATCCGAGCGAGGAGTGCCCTCTCCCGACTTCGGTAACCGCGATCCTGACGCCGAGCGTCTTGAGGCGCCTGACGCGTTCGGGATCGGCGGCAGCGGCGGCCTCAGGGATCTCGAGCTGAACGCAGGACGGATTCACCCTGGTTCGCTGAAGGACGGTGGCCACGCCCTCGATGAAGTCCGGCACTTCGAAATGGCCTCGCGCGATGTTCACGCTCAGCAGCAGCGCACGCGCTGAAGGAGCCGTCTCGAGCAACGTTCGAACTTCGTTGCAGGCTCTCTCGAGGACCCAACGATCGACTTCGGCGATCAGCGACGATTGCTCGGCGATCGGGATGAAGTTTCTCGGATAGATCGTTCCGAACTCTGCGTCTACCCAGCGGACCAGCGCTTCTAGTCCGACGAGGGTCTCCCCGTTCACGTCGATGATCGGCTGGTACTCCACATGGAGCTTGCCCTCGTCCAGCGCGCTGCGGAGTTCGACCTCGAGACGCTCGGCGAACGCGTCCGTACACGCATCGAGCTCCTCGTGATACGCATACTCCTGGAGTCCCCCACGCTTCTTGGCCTCGTACATGGCGAGGTCCGCCCTTCTGACGAGATCCGACGGCGTTTGCGTGTCTGCGTCGCTGATCGCTACGCCCACGCTCACGCCGACCTGGATCTCCTCATCCTCGACACATATCGTCTCCTTCAACGCCGCGACTACTCGTTTCGCCGCGGTCATGGCTTCGCCCTGGTCACGCGGCCGCTCGAGGAGAATCGCGAATTCGTCGCCCCCGACCCGCGCCACGGTATCCGCCGATCGGACGAGTGCCTCCAGCTTCCTCGCGACTCTCTCGAGCACGCGGTCACCCAGCTCATGACCGAAGCGGTCGTTGACGGGCTTGAATCGATCGAGGTCCATATAGAGAAGCGCGACGGTCCCACCGTCGCGTCGCGTCCGGTTGAACGCGTGCTCCAGCCGGTCCTGGAAGACCGCCCGATTCGGGAGGTTGGTCAGGTAGTCGTGGAGCGCCTTGTCCCGCAGATCGCGCTCGAGCTGCTTGCTATCCGTGATGTCCTTCATGCGAAGGCACACCGCCGAGATCTCGCCGTCGCTCATCATCGGAACGGCCGAGACCTCGACTTCGAGCGGGGGGTTCGAGATCGTGCTCGACGCTTCGACCATCTGCGACTCGCCCGCGCCCGCGGCACCGAGACATCTCAGGACGAGGGCTCGCGAGGAGCCAACGAACAGATCGGCGGCCGGCTGGTGGATGACGTCGTCAGACGCCGCCCGAACCGCCGTGAAAGCCGGGTTCGTCGCCACTATGCGCCCCTTGAGATCGACGAGCAGCATGGGTTCTGCCGCCGCGAAGAAGAGCGAGTCGAACTGCCGCTGGTCTTGCGCCGACAGCTCATTAAGCGACCGGGCCTTCCGCAGCCGCACGAGCAGGAACACGACGACTGCGGCCAGCGCAACTGCGGCCAGTGTCGCGACCTGCATGACTTCGATTGGAAGTGCGAGACCTGGTATGGCGACCGATGACGCCTGGATGGAGGGCAAGCGCCCCGACCCGACGGCATTGTGGGGCATCTTGGGCCTTTCCTTCAGCGTGATCTCCCCGATCGAGACTCCCCGGACTCGACCTCACGCTTCTGAGACTCTGCATTTCGCGTTCCGGGGCATCCTGGGATCGGAATGCGCGGCCGCCTCGCTCGGCCTGGTGGCCGTCTACGAGTCGGTCGGCTTCACCAGTCACTGACTCAACTCGCGAGCTCGACCTCCACCGACGCCATGTCCTCACGAAACGAGACCCGCAGCGACCAGGGGCGACAGCACACCTCGCAGTCCTCCACGTACTCCTGACTGCTGCCACCGTGGGGGTCGAGGACGATTTCGACGATCTCGCCGCAGGCCGGGCACTGCACGTCAGCCGTCACTCCGCCTCGACCGTCACTCGAACCGCAGCGCCTCGATCGGATCGACTTTCCCTGCCTTGCTGGCTGGTCGATAGCACGCGAGAGCCGCGACCACCACCAGAAACGCGCCGGCGAGCACCGAAGAGGAACAGGGGTCGCTTCACGAGACCCGTTATCAAGCCGTCGCCTCGCGCGTATTGGCATCCGACGACAGGGTGCGCTCGACGGCCCGAATCCGTTCGGTGGCTTCAGCCAGACGAGCCCTGCCCTCGCGAGTGATCTGGTAGTATTTCCGCGGCGGGCGCTTCTGACGCTGAGCGACCTGGTGCGATTCCCACTTCGCTCGAAGCATCCCCGTCCGCTCGAGCCGGCTGAGCGCTGGATACACGGTGCCGCTCGGAAGACCGGTGGCGTCCATGATGTCGAAGCCGTAGCGCTTGCCCAGCGATACGGCGTGAAGGACCTGAACCGTCGTGATGCCGAGTGTTTTTCTGGGCATGTGTCCGCGTTCGTCGCTTTGCCGGGGGCCGTCTCGCAGCCGCCCCTGGACGACTCGAGTTCCAGGAACGCTGTAGATATGCTAGCTATGTAGTACTACTACGTTTGAAGACGCAAGATGGTTGCATGGAGGGGTCGGTTGCAGGTCGCGGCTCGCGGGGCATCTTCACACCCTTCTCAGGGACTTCCGGGCGGCCGTGCGCAGAGGAGATCGATTGCATGTGGCATGACGACATACTCGGGACCATCGGCGACACGCCGCTGGTCAAGGTGAACCGGCTGACGCAAGGGCTTCCCTGCACCGTTCTCGCCAAGCTGGAGTTCTTCAACCCCGGCGGCTCGGTGAAGGACCGTATCGGCGTGTCGATGATCGAGGCGGCCGTCGAGGCCGGCGAGCTCGAACCGGGCGGGACGATCATCGAGGGTACGAGCGGAAACACGGGTGTCGGACTAGCGCTCGCGGCGATCGCCCGCGGATATCGGTGCGTGTTCACCACGACCGACAAGCAGAGCCCCGAGAAGATCGCCTTGCTCAGGGCGCTCGGGGCCGAGGTCATCGTGTGCCCGACCGCCGTCGCCCCCGAAGACCCACGGTCGTACTACCAGGTCGCGAGGCGTCTCGCCGGCGAGATCCCCAATTCGGTCTATCTCAACCAGTACGACAATCCCGCCAACACGGCCGCGCACGTCGAAACGACCGGACCGGAGCTCTGGGAGCAGACGGACGGCCGGATCTCACACCTGATCGTGGGCGCGGGGACTGGCGGGACGATCTCCGGGACCGCGAAGTACCTGAAAAAGCAGAATCCCGACATCAAGGTCATCGGCGTCGACCCCTACGGATCCGTCTACTACAAGTATTTCCACACCGGCGAGTTCGACGAGAGCGAGATCTACCCCTACGTGACCGAGGGAGTGGGGGAGGACATCCTCGCGGGCAACATGGATTTCGGGATCGTCGACGACTACGTCCGGGTGACGGACAAGGAGTCGATGCTCATGACGCGGCGCCTCAGCGAGGAAGAGGGGATGTTCCTCGGCGGCTCGTGCGGCATGGCGATGGCCGGCGCCCTCCAGTGGATGGAGGCGAACCGCGACGATCTCGGCGAGGACGACGTCGTCGTAATCGTCATGCCGGACGGCGGGTACCGCTCGCTCGGGAAGATCTTCAATGACGTCTGGATGCAGGAGCACGGATTCCTCGACGACGGGCAAGTGCCGACCGCGGGCTCGATCGCGGCCGGACGCCCGGCGCAGCGGCCGCTGGTATCCGTGCCGGCGGACATGTCGCTGGACGACGCCATCGAGGTCATGCGGAAGCACGCGATCTCGCAGCTGCCCGTCCACGAGGATGGCGAAATGGTCGGGAGCCTGATCGAGCAGGACATCCTGAACGCCCTGATCGGCGACACGGACGCGCGGGCAAGGCTCGTCCGGGACCTCATGGGCCCGGCCTTTCCGGTGGTCGAGGCGAACGCGGCGGTGCAAACGTTCGCCCGTGGGCTGAGCGGGGAGAGCCCCGCGGTGCTCGTCCGCCAGGAGGACGGGGACCTGGCGATCCTCACCCGATCCGATCTGATCGGGAACCTGGGCGCCTGACCTCACCGGCGGCAAAGGACGCCCGCGACGACGGGGCCGACGACGCGTCGAACCGCCGTGGGTCAGGTCAGGGCGGTGAAGAACGCCGAGACCGCGGCTCGATCGACCTTCCCGGGCCCGCCCAGCGGCATCTCATCGACGATCGCGATGCGGCGTGGGTGGGCGTACGCCGGACCCTCTTCGAGTGTGTAGGCCTTGAGCGACTCTTCATCCGCCACCGCACCGGGCCGCAGCATGACCATCGCCGCCGGCACGTTCCCCTTCACGTCGTGGGGAACGGACACGACCGCGGCGTCGGCCACATCGGGATGGGCGAGCAGCAGGTTCTCGACCTCCTTCGGGTAGATGTTCTCGCCGCCACTGTTGAACATGTCGTCGGTCCGACCACGGAAGTAGAAGAACCCGCCGGCGTCGCGGTGGAAGAGATCGCCCGTCGCCAGCCACCCGTCCACGAGCCGCTCGGAGTTCACCCGCGGCAGGTTGTGGTACCCTGGCGTGACTCCCGGATTTCGGACCCAGAGCTCGCCGTCGGACCGGCTGTCTTCGCCGTCCGGTCCGACGAGCCGGATCTCCCCTTCCGGCCATGCCACCCCACAGCTTCCGACCGGCA
This sequence comes from Gemmatimonadota bacterium, assembly GCA_029861425.1. GTDB lineage: Bacteria > Gemmatimonadota > Gemmatimonadetes > Palauibacterales > Palauibacteraceae > Palauibacter. The sequence goes on along the minus strand of JAOTZH010000075.1, from coordinate 47 downwards.
CCGCTCCGCCGTCGAGCGGGGGGCCGATCATGACGGGGCCGCCCTCG
>JAOTZH010000247.1 GCA_029861425.1 Gemmatimonadota bacterium | reverse complement strand
GAGTGTCAGAGAGCGAAGCCAGGCAGCTTTCGAAAGACGGGAAAGCGGTCGTCTGGATCGACGGCGGTCTTCACGCGACCGAGGTGCTCGGGGCGCAGCAGCTGATGGAGACGCTGTGGCAGATGGTCAGCGGGGATGACGACGAGACACTCCGCATCCTGGATGACGTCATCATCCTGTTCGTGCACGCGAATCCGGACGGCATGGAGCTCGTGTCGAACTGGTACACGCGGATCGAGGAGAAGACGGAGCGAAGCACGAGTGGTATCCCGCGGCTCTACCAGAAATATGTCGGGCACGACAACAACCGGGACTTCTACGCGTCGTTCCAGGCCGAGTCAGAGAACATGAACCGCGCGATGTACCGCGAATGGTACCCGCAGATCGTCTACAACCACCACCAGACGGGGCCGACCGGGACCGTTCTGTTCGCTCCCCCGTTCCGCGACCCCTTCAACTACAACATCGATCCGATGGTCATCACGGGGATCGATCTCGTCGGCTCGGCCATGCACTCGCGGTTCGTAGCGGAGGGCAAGCCGGGAGCGACTCGACGGCGCGGCGCGAACTACTCGACGTGGTGGAACGGCGGCCTCCGCACGACGCCTTACTTCAAGAACATGATCGGGTTGCTCACGGAGACCATCGGGAACCCGACGCCGATGCAGATCCCGATGATCATGGAGCGGCTCGTCCCGAACGATGACCTCCCGGCTCCGATCGAGCCGCAGCCCTGGCACTTCCGGCAGTCGGTCGACTATTCGGTCACCGCCAACAAGGCCGTCCTCGACCTCGCGTCGCGTTACCGGGAGACGTTCCTGTACCGCATCTGGCGGATGGGGATGAACTCCATCGAGCGGGGGAACAGGGACCACTGGACGATCCACCCGAAGCGGGTCGATGCACTGCGAGAGGAGATGAACGCAGGCCGTGGAGAGCAGGACTTCGCCGCCAACGTCGGCGGTTTCGGCGGTACGAGAGGGACCCGCGAGGACTACGAGAAGATGCTCCTGCCGGAGACCCGCGACCCGCGGGGGTATGTCGTTCCGGCAGACCAGGCTGATTTTCCGACGGCCACGAAGTTCGTGAACGCACTGCTCGAGAACGGCGTGCACGTGCACAGGGCCACGGCCGATTTTGCGGTCGCCGGTACGAGCTATCCCGCGGGCTCCTACGTCGTGAAGGCCGCCCAGGCGTTCCGGCCGCACGTGCTGGACATGTTCGAGCCGCAGGATCACCCGAACGACTTCCGCTATCCGGGCGCCCCGCCCACGCCGCCCTACGACAACGCCGGCTGGACGCTCGCGATGCAGATGGGCGTCGAGTACGACCGGATCCTCGAGGGGTTCGATGGCCCGTTCGAGAGGATCGAGGAGTGGAACGCGTCGCCAGAGGCCGGGATGGTGACGGACGCGAGCGGTGCCGAGGGCTTTCTGTTCAGCCACGAGGTGAACGACTCGTTCAGGGCGATCAATCGGCTCCAGGCCAGCGGCCACGAGGTCTACTGGCTGCTGGGTCCCTTCACGGCCGGCGGGATGACGCACCCCGCCGGGACGTTCTACGTGAAGACCCGTGGTGAGACCGCCGCGCAGCTCGAGGGCATCGCGGGGGATCTCGGCATGGACTTCACGGGCACCGCGGACGAGCCGGCGGGTGACGCGCTCAGGCTGCGCCGCCCGCGTGTGGCGCTCTGGGATCAATACGGCGGTTCCATGCCGTCCGGTTGGATCCGTTGGATGCTCGAGCAGTTCGAGTACGCGGACGTCGAGGTGGTCTATCCGCCCCGGCTGAATGAGGGCGATCTCTCGGACGACTTCGACGTCATCGTCTTCCCGAGCGGGGCGCTGGGCGGCGACTTCGAGGACATGCTGGCCGGCATGCCCGACTCCACCCGTCAGCAGATCATCCGCGAGTTCCGTGGACGCGGGCCGGACCCCGAGACCGTGCCGGATGAATGGCGCGCGCGCATGGGTAGCGTCTCGGCGGCTGAGACGGGTCCGTCGTTACAGGAGTTCCTCGGCGACGGCGGGACGATCGTCACGATCGGTGGGTCGACACGGTTCGGTCGTGGCCTGGGTCTGGCACTCGACGATCATCTGGAGGGCGTGTCGCGGGAGGAGTACTACGTGCCCGGCTCCATCCTCCAGGTGTCGATCGATGAGGATGCGCTCGTAGCGACCGGCATGAGCTCGCCGCTCATGGTGTCCTTCAACAACAGCCCGGTGTTCAGGCCGGACGAGATGTCCGACTCGCACGAGGACGGCGCCGTTCGTCCGCTCGCCTGGTTCGACCAGGACGCGCCGCTCCGTAGTGGCTGGGCGTGGGGCCAGGAAAAGCTCAACGGCGGTGTGACGATGGCGGAGGCGACGGTCGGTGACGGGACTCTCTACCTGTTCGGCCCGTTGATCACCCGCCGCGCGCAGCCGCACGCGACGTTCAAGTTCCTGTTCAACGCGATCGCGCTTTCCAACGCGGAGGAGGATCGGCCGTAGGCGCCGTGGCTCCTCGGGTCCGGGGTCCGCAATTGGGGGCTACTGATCTGCGACGGCGGCGGGCTCCATGATGGCCTGGTAAACCAGGCGCCTCGACAGAGATCGAACGTCGGGGCGTCCTTCGCCGAACTGCTGGATCATCCCGACGAAGATCAGATCCTCCACGGGGTCGATCCAGAACCACGTCCCGGCAGCGCCGCCCCAGTAGTACTCGCCCCTGGACACCCCGTCCGCCTCCACGGGGTCCAGCACGACCGCGAAGTCGAGCCCGAAGCCCGTACCCGGCGCCATCTCGGGGACGTCACGCGGCATCTGATTACGAGTCATGAGGTCGATGGTCAGCGGCGAGAGGATGCGGACACCGTCCAGCTGGCCGCCGTTCAAGAGCATCTGGGAAAACCGCATATAGTCCGCCGTCGTCGAAACGAGCCCACCGCCTCCGGAGAAGAGCCGCGGCTTCTCCAGATACGGGCTTCCTTCGGACCCTGAGCCCTCGCGGGTGACGAGGGAGCGGGTGTCCTCCTCGTACTGATAGACCTGCGCCAGTCGGTCCGCCTTCTCCGAAGGAACCCAGAACCCGGTATCGATCATGCCGAGCGGTTCGAAGATCCGCTGCCGAAGGAATTCGTCGAACGGTTGGCCCGACAGGACCTCGACCAGGTAGCCCTGCACGTCGACCGCGACGCTGTAGTGCCACCGCGACCCGGGTTGCTGTCGGAGCGGGATCCGGGAGAGCTTCTCGATCATGTCACGGAGGGTGCTCTCCCGGTCGAGTACGTCCGCCTCGCGATACATCGAGTCGACCTGAGAACGCGAGAACAGACCGTACGTCAGCCCGGCGGTGTGACTCATCAGCTCGCGGATCGTCATCGGGTGATCCGCGTCCTCGAGCAGGGGTCCATTCGGTCCGACACCGGCCGCGACTTGCAGATCCGAGAACTCGGGGATGTACTTCGCAACCGGGTCGGAAAGCCGGAAGCGGCCCTCCTCGTAGAGCATCATCAGCGCGACGCCCGCGATCGGCTTCGTCATGGAGTAGATGCGGAACATCGCGTCCTCGAGCATGGGATCCGCCGCCGCGATATCGCGCATGCCGAACTGCGTCGAATGCACCACGCGCCCGTGCCTGGCGAGCATGATGGTCATCCCGGCCAGCTCCCCACGATCGATGAGCCCCTGCATGGCGCCGTCCAACCTGGCAAGCCGCTCGCTGGACAGGCCGACGTCCTCGGGCACTCCGGCCGGAAGCTCGGGAGCCGCGAACGACGCGGGCATTTCCGGGACGCCGCAAGCCGCGGTCGTGAAGAGAGTCGATGTGACGAGTGCAGAAGCGAGCGCGAATCGTCTCGCGGCGCGCGGGTCCGGTGTGCGCTTCACGAAGGCCTCCTTTGGTGTCTCCGAGGGGGGGCAAGTTGGCCGTCGGTGAGCACCCTTAACAAGGCGCTCGGCGATCGGCCTGGACGTCGCCGGCGCGGTCACGCTGGCCGGCGTTTCACGGTGAGGGGCAACGCCACCGCTCAGCGCGCGAGGCGGACGGAGCCTTCCGCCTCGTCCTCGGTCGACGCGGGCAGCCCCGCGGCATTGAGCCCGCCGAGCACGGCCTCGAGGATGCCATCCGAACAGAGCAAGCGTCCGAGCAGCTTGCGCGCCCTCACCTCGAACTCGGGCTGACGAGCCAGCACGTCCTCGTATTCGTACCGAGCTTCCTCCAGTCGACCCAAACGGCCGAGCGCCGCCGCCCGCGCGACCGGCCCCCAGATGAGGTCCGGGGTCACCACGCGCGCCGCCTCCTCGAGGGCCCCATCGAAATCCTCTTCGTGGTACCGCTTCAGGTACGGGACCATGTGAAACCAGGCGGGGTGGTGCGGGCTCAGTCGTATGGCGGTCTCGATCAGATCGGCGGCCCTCTCCCACTGCTCGAGTCCTGAGAGAAAGAGCGCGTAGCTTGCCAGCGTGCTCGCTTTCCACGGATTC
>JAOTZH010000246.1 GCA_029861425.1 Gemmatimonadota bacterium | reverse complement strand
GCACGCGATCGTCCACCGCGTCGCCGCGGAGGTGTCTTGAGCGAGACGATCTCGCCCGAGACCGCCGCGCGCGATAGACCCGGCGTGCGCCCCCCTTCGGGTCGCGGTGCGGGATTCTACGCGACGGTCAGCCTGCGTCTGGGGAGTCTTCAGCCTGAGACGGTGCTCGCCTCGCCTCCGGCCGGTGTGCGAGGTTTCTGGCAGAGCGGCGCCCGCTGGATCGCCCATGCCGGCTCCGCCGCAGAGATCAACACCCGCGACCGTGACGGCTCGGCCTCTCCGGGAGCCGATGTGTTTGTGTGGACCGTGCGGGAGGCGAAGCGGATTCTCTCGGAACCCTGGGTCTACGACCTGGACGGGGAAGCACGGCGACCCCGGTTTCACGGCGGGTTCGCGTTCGGGCTTGCCCGAACCGACCCGGCCGGCGATCCGGCCGGGTTTTGGGAGCCATTCCCGGGCGGACGGTTCAGCCTCCCGGCCTTCGAGGTGGAAGCCGGCCCGGACGGGGCCACCCTCACCGTAACCCGCCGCTATCCGGACGACGTGGCTCGGGACCGGGCGATCGACGAGCTGCGCCGCCGTGCCGACCGGACCCGAGAGCGCCTCCAGGCGCTGGAGCGGGCCGGGGCGACTCCGGGAGCGGTGCCATCGGCGACCTCGATCGAAGAACCGGTCGGACCGGACGAATGGCGGCACGGAATCGAACGGATTCTCTCAGAGATCTCTGGTGGAGCGGCGCGGAAGGTCGTCCTGGCGCGATCGCTCGATGTCACGCTCGCGGAGGTCCCTGACTCCGCGAGCGTTCTGCAGGCGCTGCGCGGAAGCAACCCGCTGGCGCACACGTACCTGATTCAGTTCGCGGCAGACCGTTTTCTTCTCGGGGCGGCGCCAGAGCTCATCGGGCGGCTGGAAGCGGGTCGGTTCAGGACGATGGCGGTGGCCGGGTCCACGCCGCGAGGTGCGGACCCCGAGTCCGACGAGTGGCTGGGGCGTCAGCTCCTCGGGAGCCGCAAGAACGTGGTCGAACACGAGATCGTCGTCGAGGACATCGTCGAGCACCTGACGAACGCCGGTCTCGAGATCGCGGAGATTCCGGAGCCCGAGTTGCTTCGCCTGCCACGGATCCAGCACCTGAGAACAGAGCTCGAGGCGACCGTACCTGTGGGGGCACACATCCTCGAGCTGGTGCGGGCGCTGCACCCGACCGCCGCGGTGTGTGGGTATCCGCGTGAGACCGCCCGCGAGATCTTGACCGAAGAGGAGCGGGAGCCGCGCGGCTGGTATGCGGGGCCCGTCGGCTGGTTCGATGACCGGGGGGAGGGCGAGTTCGCGCCCGCGCTTCGAAGCGCCGTGGGGCGCGGTCCGTTGCTGCGTCTCTACGCCGGCTGCGGCATCGTCGAGGGGTCGCGTCCACGGGCCGAGTGGGATGAGACCAGAGTGAAGCTCCAGACGATGCTGCAGGCGCTTTCGGTGGGACGCGTGCCGTGAGCGCCCCGAACCGAAACACCCTGTGGGCGCGTACCCTCGCGGACGAGCTGGCCCGCCACGGCCTCCGTCACGTCTGTGTCGGTTCGGGCTCGCGGTCCGCGCCACTCGTCGAAGCCTTCGCCGCCGACGATCGCTTCATGGTGCACCCACACGTGGACGAACGATCCGCCGGGTTCTTCGCCCTTGGCGTCGCGGCGGCCACCTCGGCGCCTGCCGCCGTGGTCACTACGTCCGGCACCGCGACGGCGAACGTGTTCCCGGCGGTCATCGAAGCGGCCCAGAGCGACATTCCGCTCCTGGTGCTGACAGCTGACCGGCCCGCGGCGCTTCGCGGTCTCGACGCCAACCAGACGATCGACCAGGTACGGCTCTATGGCGCGTACCCGCGCGCCACCCTCGACCTGCCGTTGCCGAGACCGCGCGAGGGGGATCTTCGCCGTCTTCGTGTCGCCGCCGCGAGGGCCTGGGCGGCGGCCGTCGGGGCCGCCGGTGCGGCCCGAGGGCCCGTGCACGTGAACGTCCAGTTCGAGAAGCCGTTGGAGCCCGTGCAGGTGGACGGAGACGTGCCCGACGAGCTCGAAGTCGCCGCGGGGCGTCCGAACGCCGCCCCGCATACCGTGATCGGCGCCGGCCCTGCCTACTCCGCGGCGGATGCGGAAGTCCTGGCCGACCGGCTCGCGGGCGCGCGACGCCCGGTGATCGTGTGCGGCCCCGGCGTCGATCCGGCGAGCGGACCGGCCGCAATCGAGCTCGCCGCGAAGAGTGGGGCGTGCCTGATTGCCGACCCGCTCTCGGGGGCTCGATTCGGTCCCGGGGCGGACACGGTGTCGGTGGCCTGTCCGGAAGCGGTGATCGCCGATCACCCGGACGCCCTGGTGCCCGACCTCGTCGTACGAGTCGGTGCCGCTCCGACGTCTGCCGCCGTGAACAGGTGGCTCGAGACGCTGGCAGGCGTCGCTCACATCGTCGTCGACTCGGGATCGCGCTGGAAAGACCATTCAGGGGTCGCGTCGCTCTACGTGCACGGGGCGCCCGGTCCGACGCTGGAGGCGGCTGCCGCCCGAGTCGACGCCGAGGCGGGGGATGCCGCCTGGCTCGTCGCCTGGGGCGCCGCTTCCCGGGCTGCCATGAGGGTGCTGGCGGAGGCGATCGATCCCGAGTCCCCAGTGTTCGAGGGGGGCGTCGCCGCCGCGGTTACGGGAGCCGTGCCGGAGGGGGGGCAGCTCTTCGTTGGCAATTCGATGCCGATTCGCGATGTCGATGCGTTCGCTGCGCCGAGCGCCCGGGCGATTCGCGCGCTCGGCTTCCGAGGAGCGAGCGGGATCGACGGCAACGTGAGCGGCGCCCTCGGAGCCTGCGCGGGGGCCTCCCGGCCGACCGCGGCCCTGATCGGAGACCTTACGCTGCTGCACGACGTGGGCGCACTCCTCACGGCCGACCGGCCCCCGGCGGCGGTCCAGATCGTCGTGGTCCAGAACCGGGGCGGAGGCATCTTCCACATGCTTCCGATTCGCGACTTCGACCCGCCGTTCACGCGTCACGTCGTCATGCCGCAGAACGTCGAGATCTCCGCGGTTGCCGAGGCGGCCGGAATCCCCCACCGTCTCACCGCGACCGTCGGGGACCTGGCGGCAGAGCTCGAGACCGGGTGGTCGGAACCGGGCATCAGAGTGCTCGAAGTTCCCATCGATCGCGAGGACAACTGGACACGGCGTCGGTCGGCCCTCGAGTCCGCGAGGCAGGCCGTGGCTCGGGCCCTGGCGGCGCTCTAGCGGGGCGGTTTCCGAGCTCCGGAAAAGGAAGCCGGGCCAGCCGCACGTTCGATTTCCCGAAAACACTTCATCGATTCAGGAGAGCCGCGATGAGCGACTCCGATTGGCAGTCCAGAAGCGACGTGGATTGGCAACAGGTCAAGGATTATCAGGACATCACGTATCACAAGGGCGAAGGGATCGCGCGGATCGCTTTCAATCGGCCAGAGGTCAGGAACGCGTTTCGGCCCGAGACACTGTTCGAGCTATACGAGGCCTTCGTCGACGCACGCGAGGACGAGGAGATCGGGGTCGTCCTCCTCACGGGAAACGGCCCCTCCGAGGACGGCAAGTGGGCGTTCTGCAGCGGAGGTGACCAGCGCGTGCGTGGGGAGGCGGGGTACGTCGGCAAAGACGGCGTCGCCCGGTTGAACGTGCTCGAGCTTCAGCGTCTGATTCGCTCGATGGCCAAGCCGGTCATCGCGATGGTCGCCGGCTACGCGATCGGCGGTGGACACGTGCTTCACGTCGTGTGCGATCTGACGATCGCGGCCGACAATGCCGTGTTCGGCCAGACCGGGCCCAAGGTCGGGAGCTTCGACGGGGGTTTCGGATCGTCCTACCTCGCCAGGTCGGTTGGCCAGAAGAAGGCGCGCGAGATCTGGTATCTCTGCCGACAGTACGACGCGGAGGAAGCCGAGAAGATGGGTCTCGTGAACACGGTCGTGCCGCTCGAGGACATGGAGGCGGAGGGTGTCGACTGGGCGCGCGAGATCCTCGGAAAGAGCCCGCTCGCGATCCGTTGCATCAAGGCGGCAATGAATGCCGACTGCGACGGTCAGGCCGGTCTCCAGGAGCTGGCCGGACACGCCACTATGCTGTTCTACATGACGGAAGAAGGGCAGGAGGGCCGGAACGCGTTTCTGGAAAAGCGCGCGCCGGAATTCCGGAAATATCCCTGGCGGCCCTGACCCTCCGCCCTCGATCGGACGGCCCTGACCGACGCGAGCGGGGAAGCGGACTCTGAGCGCACGAGCGTGGATCACCGGCGCGCGCCTTCGGACGCTTCCGGCGGCGGCGGCGCCTGTGGTCGTCGGGGGCGGGCTGGCCGCGTCGACCGGCGATTTCGCGACGCTGCCGTTTCTCGCCGCGCTCCTGGGTGCCCTGTGGATCCAGATCGGCACGAACTTCGCGAACGACTACTCGGATTTCGTCCGTGGGGCGGACACGGAAGAGCGGAAAGGGTCGA
>JAOTZH010000074.1 GCA_029861425.1 Gemmatimonadota bacterium | reverse complement strand
CCTGTATCAGGTGATCGAGACGTCGGACGTTCCAGCCGGAGTCATCAACATCCTGACCGGCCGTCGCGAGGAGATGGCGGCGGTCCTCGCGGCGCACGACGACGTGGATGGCATGTGGCACTTCGGTTCAGGGGAGGGTTCCGCTGAGGTCGAGCGGCTCTCCGCCGACAACCTGAAGCGGACGTGGGTTTCGCATGGTGGGCGCCGGGACTGGTTCGAGCCCGGGGACGGCGAGGGGCGCGAGTTCCTGCGACATGCTTCGCAAGTGAAGAACATCTGGGTGCCATACGGCGAATAGATGCTGATGGACGTGCTCAACCGGCAATCACAGACGGAGACACGATAAAGGAGCCGGCCCCGCCCTCGCTGACGCCCAGTCAGTCACCGGGACCTTCGATTCTCCTGTCCCCCTTGCGGATCCCCCTGGCCCGTCGACCGTCCAGCCCGACGATGATCGAGCGGACCGCGTCCGGCCCCTAACCCGGGCGCGGCTTCGATCGCCCGCCGCGTGTAGTGGATCGCGACGTCTACCGCGTCGACCAGACCGCGGCCCGAAGCGAGCCCCGCCGTGATGGCGGCCGAGAGCGTGCAGCCTGTCCCATGGGTGCTCGTCGTCGGGATCCTGGTGGCCTCGAAGATGTGCTCTTCCGTTCCGTCCCACAGCAAATCGAGGACGCGATCGCCTTCGAGATGACCGCCTTTGACGAGGGCGGCCCCCGCCCCTCGGTCGACGAGCAGGCGCGCCGCCGCGGCCATCGCGGCACGATCGCGGACCGCCCGCCCGGTCATCAGCTCCGCCTCGGCCAGATTCGGCGTCACGATCGTCGCGAGGGGCAACAGCCGGCCGGTCAGCAGGTCGGTCGCGTCGGCCTCCAGCAGCCGATCACCACTCGTCGCGACCATCACCGGGTCCACCACGAGGGGAGCAAGGGCAAGTCGCTCGACCGACTCGGCGACCGCGTGAACGATCTGCGCGTTGGCCAGCATCCCGGTCTTCGCGGCACTCGGGTGAAGATCGGCCGTCACAGCCTCCATCTGGGCGGTGACCAGCTCCGGCGGGAGCGCCACCGCACACTCGACGCCGACCGTGTTCTGCGCTGTCACGGCCGTGATCGCGGTCGTCCCGAACACGCCGAACGCTTCGAAGGTCTTGAGGTCTGCCTGGATTCCGGCTCCGCCGCCCGAGTCGCTCCCCGCGATCGTGAGTGCCACACGGGGCCGGGAAGGCGTCACGTCCGCGGTTTCGGGAGGTGGATCGGCGGCATGCATGTCATGGTTCCCGTTAACTCGCGGGTGATGATGGGGCGCGATAGACTCAGACCATGCCGAGTCGGTCCGAACGGAAAGTCTGGCGCTCGCTGCGGAAGCGGAAGGGGAGGGACGCCACGGGGTGGTTTTTGACCGAGGGCGTCAAGCTCGTTCGCGAGGTCGTCGCCGCCGGTCCCGGCGGAGAGGCGGTACTGCTCGAGCAGGGACGTGCGGACGAGGAACCCCTCCGAACCCTTCGTTCCGATGCCGAGCGCGCCGGGTGGCGGGTTGAAGACGTGGAGCGGTGGGTGATCGACGAGATCGCCGACACGAAGACCCCCCAGCCCGTCATCGCGATCGCGCACATCCCTCGCTGGACCTGGGACGACGTCGGGGCCGGTCACCTGGTGCTGCTCGACGGGGTGCAGGACCCCGGCAACGTCGGCACGCTCATCCGTACGGCGATCGGACTCGGGGCCGCCGGAGTCGCGGTGCTCGACGGGAGCGCGGACCCCTGGGGGCCGAAGACGTTCAGGGCATCCGCCGGGGCGAGCCTCATCGCGCCGACCTTCGCGGCCGACAGACACTCTACGATCGACGAGTTGTCGCGACGCCAGATCCCGATCTGGATCGCGGGAGCGGACGGCGAGAGCGTCGATCGCGGAGGCGAGGGGGGGCGCTCGGTGGCGATTGCCCTCGGCAGCGAGGCCCACGGAGTGTCCGCGGCGATCGAAGCCGCGGGCACCAGGCGAGTGGCCGTCGAGATGCGCGCCGGTGTCGACTCGCTCAACGTGGCGTCGGCGGGGGCCATCTTGCTGGACCGAATCATGAACTCCACCGCCCTCGATCGAGACCTCGGGGACCGCCGGCAGACGGGGGGGACTGCAGGAAATGGTGACTGACTGGGTGTTTATCGGGTGGGCCGCATTCCTCGGCGCCTCGATTGGGTCGTTCCTCAACGTGTGTATCGCGCGGCTTCCCGTGGGGGAGAGCGTGGTCAGGCCGGGCAGCCGCTGCCCCAAATGCAGCGAGCCTGTCCGGTGGCACGACAACGTGCCGATTCTCTCCTGGTTCCTGCTCGGCGGGAAGTGTCGCTTCTGCAAAGAGCCGATCTCCTGGCAGTATCCGGCGGTGGAGTTCTCCACACTCGTGATCTGGATCGGGATGGCCATCGCATACGGCCCCACGCCGCGTGGGCTCGTCGGCGCCATCCTGCTGACGATTCTGCTGGCGATCGCCCTCACCGATGCTCAGCACTACATCATCCCGGACCCCCTTTCTCTGGGGGGTCTCGCGGCCGGTCTCGCGGCGTCGTTCTTCCCCGGATCGCCGACGCCGCTGATGGCGCTCGCCGGCGCCGCGCTGGGCTTCGGGGTTCTCTTCGCCGTGGGTTGGCTCGGCGAACGCGCCTTCAAGAAGCCGGCGATGGGAGGAGGCGACATGAAGATGATGGCTATGGTAGGCGCCTTCCTCGGTCCCCTCGGGGCGCTGATGACGATCTTCCTCGGGGCCCTCGCCGGATCCGTGATCTTCGGCCCGATCTCACTCAAGACCGGCAAGCTCGTCCCGTTCGGCGTCTTCCTGGCGCTGGGTGCCGCGGCGACGTTTCTATTCGGCGATTGGCTGATCGACTGGTATGCCGGCTTTCTCGCCCCGAGCGACGTCGGGCTGACGAACTGAAGAGCCGCCGGCGCTCTAACGCCTGGGGACCGGCTAGTTCGCCGCGCCTTCTATCGCGTCAGGGTCGGGGGATGCGACCATGCGCTTGAGCCGGACTCGCGTGACCTGCGTCTCCGTCGCGCGCAGGACGTCGACCCGCACCCCCGCGAGCACGGCGGACTCGCCTTCCTGAGGGACGCGACCCAGTTCCTCCAGCAGGTACCCGTTCAGCGTCCGGTGCTCGAGAATGGGGAAGGCGGTGTTGAAGAAGTGATTGATCTCCCGTAGATCGGCCGCCCCGGCCGCCAACACTTCGTTTCGATTGACTCGGACGATCGGCGTCTCGGGCTCGTCGGTCTCGTCGACGATCTCGCCGACCAGCTCCTCGAGGATGTCTTCCAGCGTGACGATACCGTCGATCCCGCCGTGCTCGTCCACGACCACCCCCAGATGTATCCGACGCGTCCGAAACTGCTCGAGCAGCTCGATCAGTGTGACCGATTCGGGCACGAACAACGGCTCCCGGGCCAGCTTGGACAGGGGGACGTCCCGCTGCCCCGAGAGGAGCGCCTGGTAGGCGTCGCGGAGATACAGCACCCCCGTCACATGATCCAGAGAGTCTTCGTAGACTGGAATCCGCGTGTACCGGACTTCGGACAGGTGCGAGGCGACCTCCGCGAGCGTCCGTGAGTCCGGCCACGCGAACACCTCGACGCGGGGCGTCATGATCTCCCAGGCCTTCCGGTGGTCGAGCGTGAACGCTCCCTCGATCAACTTGCGCTCGTGCTCCTCGATCTCGCCCGCCTGGTGCCCCATGCGCGTCATGGCCCGGATCTCGGCGTCCGTGATCTGTTGTGCCGAAGAATCGCGTTCGGGCAGAACGAGTCGCACGAGCCATTCGAGCGGCACGACCATCGGAGTCAGCAATCGTTGCAGCGTCCGGATGGGGCGAGCGGCCAACAACGACATCCGGACGGCATTTCTCGTGGCGAAGCTTTTTGGGGTGATCTCTCCGAAGAACAGCACCAGGAGAGTCATCACGCCGGTCGCGATCCCCACGCCTGCGGACCCGATGGCCTCCGTCGCCGCGTAGGTCGCGACCGACGCGGCTCCGATGTTCGCGATGTTGTTTCCGATGAGGATCGTGATGAGGAGCTTTTCCGTGTCGGCCTTGAGCGCCTCGAGCGCTCGCGCTCCGGAGCGTTCTTCCTCGACGAGGGAGCGGATTTTCGCCTCGCCCACCGAGAACAGGGCGATCTCGGCGCCAGAAAAGAACCCCGACAGCGCGAGAAGAATGATCAGAAGCACGATGGTGCCGATCATGGACCGACCCGGTCTCTTAGGAGACGACGCGGTTCGACCGTCCCGGCAGGGTCAGGGTCGTCGTCGCGCCCGGTACTGTGGGGTTCGACCACGTGGTACGCCTCTACCAGGAACGGCTGTGTTCGATCAACTCCGCGACCAGGTCGTCGGCGTTTCGCCCTTCGGCCTCGGCCTCGAATCCCGGCACGACCCGGTGACGCAGCACGTCCGGGGCGACGTCGCGGACATCGTCGAAATTGGGCACCGGACGCCCATGCAACGCCGCCCGTGCCTTCGCGCTGAGCACCATGTGCTGCGAAGCTCGAGGGCCGGCTCCCCAACTGACCATCCGCCTGACGAAGTCGGGCGCCGCCTCGTCCGCGGGTCGCGTGGACCGGGCGAGACGCACGGCGTACTCGACCACGGAAGGCGGGGCGGGGATGCGTCGAACCAGCTCCTGAAAGCTCAACAGCTCGTCGGCCGAGACCACCGAGTCCAGCGACGCCATCGGGCCCGAGGACGTCATGTCGGCTACCTTCACCTCCTCGCTCGCGGACGGGTAGGTGATCCGGAGCTCGAACATGAACCGATCGAGCTGCGCTTCCGGCAGCGGGTACGTCCCCTCCTGCTCGATCGGGTTCTGCGTCGCGAGGACGAAGAAGGGTCGCTCGAGCCGGAAGGTGTGCGTCGCCACGGTGACCTCGCCCTCCTGCATGGCCTGGAGCAGCGCCGCTTGGGTCTTGGGAGGCGTACGGTTGATCTCGTCGGCGAGAATGACGTTGGCGAAGATCGGTCCGCGAACGAACTCGAACCGCCGCGTCCCCGCCTGATGGTCCTCCTGGAGCACCTCGGTGCCGGTGATGTCGGACGGCATCAGGTCCGGCGTGAACTGGATCCTGCTGAAGTCGAGGTCCAGAACCTCGGCCAGCGTGGACACGATAAGCGTCTTCGCCAGCCCGGGAACACCGACCAGCAGCGCGTGTCCGTCGCCGAGCAGCGTGATCAGGAGACGCTCGATGATGCCCCGTTGACCGACGATCCGTCGTCCGATCTCGGACTCGATCCGCTCCCTCAACACCCCCAGTCGCTCGAGCAACTCTACGTCGCCCATTTCCGCCTTTCGTCCGGCTTCCACGTCAGTCGGCCTCTCGGGCAGTGCAACGAGCGGTTCGGGAGTGTGACGGCATGTCTCGGAAAGGGGCCCAGGGCCCGTCGAAAGTCATGGGAAGGGCGATCATCATCGTCGCGCCGGAAGCTAGGGTTTTTCTGCTTAACGTCAAGCAAAATCAGCTTGCGCATTTTTTCACAAGCGGGTCTCCGGAACTTGCGCATTTTTTCACAAGCGGGTATCATCGCGTTCCCAATGGCAGGGCTGGAGGGCCATCCGATGAGCGGAGAATCCGGTGGCCCGGGACGTCCCGACAGGACTCCGGGACGCGGCGTGGGAACCAGCGGGGATCGCCCGGCCGCCTCCAATCACTCAGAACTTGCTGGACTCGGGCTCACGCTCGGCCTGGCGACGGTCCTGTTCGCCCTGGGCGGGAACTGGCTGGACGGCCGACTGGGGACGGGGCCTCTCTTCGTGCTGCTGGGGACGTTCGTGGGTTTTGGGGGAGGATTCTGGAGCATGTATTCGCGTCTGGTCCTGAGAGGGCGCGACGACGAGGCGGATAGAGATGCCGAACGCCAGGAGTGACGATGCGACGGGTGCGGGCGCGGGTTTCGCCGCCTACGCCTTAGCCACTCTGATTGCGCTCGGTGCCGGGGTGGCGTTGACCGGGGGTGATCGGCCCATCGCGGCCGGGATGTTTGTCGCCTGGATGCTGCAGCTGGTCGCGTTTCGGCCCCTGCTCGCGGCGCTCGACGCCGGTCGCGACACGACGCGGTCCTGGCTCGGAGGCCTCGCGCTTCGCGCGGGCGGGCTGGTGGCGACGGGTGGGCTGACGGTGGCCGGGGCAGCGAGCCCGAATCTGCCGATCGCCTACGGCATGACGATGCTGGTGCTGTTGCTGGTGGAGGCTGGGTGGCTGTACCGGCGCCTTTCGAGACCCGTGGGAGCGGAGACGGATGCGCCGGGACGCGAACACGGAATCGAACGAACGAGCACGACCGGATGAGCCCGGTGATCTACAACGCGCTGGTCGCCCCTTTGAAGGCACTGTGGCCGGCTGCTCAGGAGCACGCGGAGGAAGCGGGCGCGGCCGCACAGGAGCATGGTGCGGAGCAGGCCGCCGATGCCGCCGCCCAGGGTGCCGAAGCCGCGCACGAGTGGGGCACGGAGACGATGATTCACCACATCGTCGACTCCAGAGAGTGGGAGCTCGAGCCCTTCGGAACGCTGCATCTGCCGGAGCTGCCCTCGTTCAACGTGGGGGGGATCGAGGTCGATCTCTCGATCACCAAGCACGTCCTCTTTATGATGTTCGCTACGGTACTGACGGTCATAACGATGTACGTAGCGGCACGAGCCGCTCGACGTCTCGAACAGGGCGAGAAGGCCCCCCGGGGGATTCTGAACACCATGGAGGTGTTCTATCTCTACCTCCGGGACGAGGTCGTCATGGCGAACATCGGGCACGGCGGGGAACGCTTCGTCCCCCTGGTGCTCACGATGTTCTACTTCATCCTGTATTCGAATCTCCTCGGATTGCTTCCGTGGGGGGCGAGCGCCACTGGAAACATCATGGTCACGACGGCGCTTGCCGTCGTCGCGTTTGTGGTCGTCGAGACGGCCGGGTACCAGGCCCTGGGTCCGAAGGGGTACATGGGGACGATCTTCTACCTTCCCCCCGGGCTGCCGACCCCCCTGAAGCCGATCATGCTCGCGATCATGACCCCGGTGGAGCTCATTGGGAAGCTGGCAAAGCCGTTCGCGTTGGCCGTACGACTCTTCGCGAACATGACCGCGGGTCACTTCGTGCTCCTCGCGCTGCTTGGCCTGATCCTGACCTACGGAGCGGCAACCCCCATTGGGATCGTTGCCGTGGCCGGATCGGTGTTGTTAGGGCTGTTCGTGATGTTTCTCGAGATCTTCGTGGCGTTCTTGCAGGCGTACATCTTCGCGATGCTGACGGCCGTGTTTATCGGGATGATTCGGCACGCGCACTGATTGATTCGCTCCTCCGAGCGAACTGAACCCCCGCGACGAGCGGGATAAACCAAGACGAGCAGGGAGCGAACCCCATGCTGAACATGCTGACGATGTTGCTGCAGGCGGGAGGAATGAGCGGCGATGTGGGTGCGGGTCTGGCCGTGGTCGGCGCAGGACTGGTCGTGCTCGGTGCCGGACTCGGCATCGGCCGAATCGGCGGACACATGACGGAGGCCATGGCTCGCCAGCCGGAAGCCGGGGCCAACATTCAGACGGCTGCGATTATTCTCGCGGCCCTGATCGAGGGCGCCGCGCTGTTCGGGCTCGTGATCGCCGGCTTCATCAAGTAGCCATGTCACGATCACGATGGACCGGGCTCGCGTTCGGCTGTGCGGCGCTCGCGGCGTCTCCGATGGTTCTGCGCGCCCAGGAGCACGCCGAAGAGGCGGGCGGCAGCGCGATCTTCGCGGTCAACCCGGGACTCATCATCTGGACGTGGGTCCTGTTTCTTCTGACCCTCGGGATTCTGGCGTGGAAGGTCTTCCCGGCGATCTCGGGCGGTCTGGAAGAGCGACACCGGAAGATCCAGGCGTCGATCGACGAGGCGCTGCAGGCGCGTGAAGATGCGAAGGCGATGATCACCGAGCAGAAGAGCGCGCTCGAGGAGGCCCGGCGAGAGGCCCAGGGCATGATCGACCAGGCGCGGTCCGCAGCCGACGGGACCCGGAAGGAAATCCTGGCCGAGGCGAAGGTGCAGCAGGAGGCGCTTCTCGCCGACGCGCGTCGCGAGATCGACCAGGAACGAGACCGGCTCCGCGAAGATGTCCGACGCGACGCGGTCGAGATCTCGCTCGCCGCAGCCGAGCGCCTCATGCGCGCGAAGCTCGACAGTGAGGAGAATCGGCGGCTTGTCGAAGAGCTTGTGGCCGAAATCTGATGAGCTCATCCGCTGTCTCACGGAACTACGCGGGGGCCCTCTTCGAGTTGGCCGAGCGCGATGGGAACGTGGAGCTGTTCGGTGAGTTGATCGCCGTGATCGGGGGGCTGTACGCGGCCGATTCCGGCTTCAGTCGGTTCCTGAATGCGCCAAGCATCACGCGAGCGGCCAAGAAGGAAACCGTACGGGCGGCACTAGGCGACGGGGCGCCCGAGTTGTTTGTCCGCTTCCTGATGATTGTGCTCGAGCGGAGGCGCCACCGAGCGCTGCCCGGTATCGCGGACGATTACCATCGGCAGCTCGATATCCAGGCCGGCCGCGTGCGGCCGACGGTCACGCTGCCGCACGAGCCGGACGAGGGGCTCAAGGCATCGATCGTCGCAGCTCTGGAGAAGAAGTTCGACAGGGAGATGATTCCGGAATTCCGCACGGATCCGGCGATCCTCGGGGGAGTGATCGTTCGGGCGGGAGACAAGTTGTTGGACGCATCGGTCCGGAGGGGTCTGAAGGACCTGCAGCGCGAGCTGACCTAGTCGCGCGCGGTCACGACCGCCCGATCCGTGACGATAGAAGGCCGTATGGCCGAAGAACGGGACAACGATGACGAGTTCTGAAAGCGCCCTACGCGCGAGCGAGATCAAGAAGGCCCTGCTCGAGCAGATCGACAACTACGAGAAGCAGCTCGAGGTAGAGGAGGTCGGTCAGGTTCTCGAGGTCAAGGACGGTGTGGCCCGCATCTGGGGGCTCTCCTCCTGCGTCGCCAACGAGATGCTCGAGATCACCTCGTCGAAGTCGGGCGAGAAGGTCACCGCGCTCGCCTCGAACCTCGAAGAAGACAACATCGGCGCCGTGATCCTGGGCGACTACCTCAAGCTCAGGGAGGGCGACCCGGTATCGCGGACAGGCCGCGTTCTGTCCGTGCCGGCGGGCCCGGCCATGCTCGGCCGCGTCGTGGACGCCCTCGGTCAGCCGACCGACGGCCGAGGGCCGATCGAGACCTCGACCTTCATGAAGGTCGACCGGAAGGCACCGGGGATCGTGTATCGCCAGCCTGTCGATCAGCCGCTTCAGACCGGGGTGAAGGCGATCGACTCCATGATCCCGATCGGTCGCGGCCAGCGCGAGCTGATCATCGGAGATCGCGGGACCGGCAAGACCGCCGTGGCGATCGACGCGATCATCAATCAGAAGGATACGGGCGTCATCTGCGTCTACAACGCGATTGGTCAGAAGGGCTCGACCGTCGCGAGCATCGCGGAGAAGCTCCGCGAGCACGGGGCGCTCGAGTACACGGTGATCGTCGCGGCCAGCGCGTCCGAGCCGGCCCCGATGCAGTTCATGTCGCCATACGGCGCGACGGCGATCGGCGAGTACTTCATGTATCACGAGGGCAAGGACGTCCTCTGCGTCTACGACGACCTTTCGAAACAGGCGGATGCGTACCGCGAGGCCTCGCTGATCCTCCGTCGTCCCCCGGGGCGTGAAGCCTATCCGGGCGACGTCTTCTACCTGCACAGCCGGTTGCTCGAGCGGGCCGCCAAGATCAGCGACGACGCGGATGTCGTGGCGTCGCACCCCGACATCCATAAGCCGGGCGGATCGCTCACGGCTCTCCCGATCATCCAGACCCAGGCGGGAGATGTCTCGGCATACATCCCGACGAATGTGATCTCGATCACGGACGGTCAGATCTTCCTGGAGACCAACCTGTTCTACTCGGGGATTCGCCCCGCGGTGAACGTGGGCCTCTCCGTGTCGCGTGTGGGCGGGAACGCGCAGATCAAGGGGATGAAGAAAGTGGCCGGGCGGTTGAGGCTCGACCTCGCCCAGTTCCGCGCCCTCGAGGCCTTCGCCCAGTTCGGAACGGAGCTCGACGCGGCCACGCAGTCGCAGCTTGATCGGGGTAGTCGCGTCGTGGAGATCCTCAAGCAGGGTCAATACGAGCCGGTGCCCGTCGAGAATCAGGTGATGGTCATATTTGCCGCCACGCAGGGTTATCTCGATGGACTCGAGGTCGATGACGTCCGGAGCTGGGAAGAGGGATTTCTCGAGTACATGGCGGGGCAGGAGCCGGAGGTCGGAAAGGCGATCGCGTCCGAGGGTCAGATCTCCGACGAGACCGAGGCCGCGCTTCGAAAGGCACTCGATTTCTACGTCGGGGTCTTTCGGGCCGGAACCGAGTCCGTCGCCGAAGAACGGGAAGCCGAGGCGGTGAGCGCGTGACGCGTCGGGTCCCCCCCTCTCGAAGACAACAGGGCTGACTCATGGCCAAGTCGAGAGACGTCTATCGGCGGATGAAATCCGTCGACAACACGAAGAAGATCACTCGCACGATGGAGATGGTCTCCACCGCGAAGCTGCGCCAGGCGCAGCGCCGCGTGATCGAGGCGCGGCCATATTCCGCACAGCTGAACGACGTGATCGGCCGGCTGGCCACGCCCGCGCTCGCCGAACTCGCGCCGCTGCTTCGTCAGCCGGACCGGATCGAGACGGCGGCCGTGGTGCTACTGACGAGCAACCGGGGGCTGTGTGGAGCCTTCAACGCCAACCTGATCCGAACCGCCACGAAGCTGCTGGCGGACCTCGAGGAGCAGGGGACGCAGACCGAGTTCCACGTTTACGGCAACAAGGGCATCTCGTACTTCCGCTTTCGAGGGATCGAGATGGACCTGCAGCGGAACGATCTTCCGGATCGAGCGGGGACGGAAGACGCGAAGTCGGTCATAGATGATCTTGCACGGCGCTTCGTCGAGGGTCAGCTGGACGCGGCCTACGTCGTCTTCGCGGAGTTTAGAAACATGGTGAGCACGCCGCCGGCGGTTCGGCAGGTGCTCCCGGTCGCGGTAGAGGAGAAGTCCGGATCACAGCCGTTCTACATCCTCGACCCGTCGGCCGAGGAAATCCTGTCACAGCTTGTGCCGCTGTACATCACGAACTCGACGTTCAGCGCGATGCTGGAGACGGCGGCCGCGGAGCACGCGGCACGTCGCACGGCGATGAAGAGCGCGACGGACAACGCCGAGGAGTTCCTGAACAACCTCCGGCGCACCTACAATCGGGCGCGCCAGGCCGAGATCACGAACCAGATCGCCGAGATCATCGGCGGTGCCGACGCCCTGGACGGATAGCTCGGGAGCACGGGCGATAATGCGGGGTTCGCGCGAGGCGAATAGAACTACAACGAGGACAACATGTCGGAGTCGAAGGGAAACGTCGGAAGGGTCGTCCAGGTAATCGGACCGGTGATCGACGCCGAGTTCGCGCCGGACAACTTGCCCGAAATCTATAACGCGATCGAACTCACCTGGTCGGATGACGAAGGCGATCACCGTCTGGTCTGCGAGGTCGCGCAGCACATCGGTCGCAACCAGGTCCGCGCGGTCGCCATGGATGCCACGGATGGCGTGACGAGGGGCATGGATGTACTCGATACGGGCCAGGCCATCACCGCGCCGGTCGGCGACGCCGCCCTCGGCCGCATTCTGAACGTCCTCGGCGAGCCGGTCGACGAGATGGGCCCCGTCGACGCGAAGGAGCGGTGGCCGATTCACCGTCATGCTCCCGCGTTCGAGCACCTCCAGCCGAAGACCGAGATCTTCGAGACCGGGATCAAGGTCATCGACCTGATCGCCCCGTATGTGAAGGGCGGCAAGACCGGCCTGTTCGGTGGGGCCGGGGTCGGCAAGACCGTCATCATCATGGAGTTGATCAACAACATCGCGCAGGAGCACGGCGGCAAGTCCGTCTTCTGCGGTGTTGGCGAGCGGACTCGGGAGGGGAACGACCTCTGGCTCGAAATGAAGGAATCGGGCGTCATCGATTCGACCGCGCTCATCTACGGCCAGATGAACGAGCCTCCGGGCGCGCGTCTCAGAGTGGGACTGACCGGTCTGACCGTCGCCGAGTACTTCCGTGATGTCGAGGGGCAGGACGTGCTGATGTTCGTCGACAATATCTTCCGGTTCAGCCAGGCCGGATCGGAGGTATCGGCTCTCCTCGGGCGGATGCCGAGCGCCGTGGGGTACCAGCCGACGCTAGCGACCGAGATGGGCAACCTTCAGGAACGGATCACGTCGACCGACAAGGGCTCGATCACGTCGGTGCAGGCAATCTACGTCCCGGCGGATGACCTTACCGACCCGGCGCCGGCGGCGGCGTTCACTCACCTCGATGCGAACACGGTACTCTCGCGGCAGATCGCCGAGCTCGGCATCTACCCGGCCGTGGACCCGCTGGATTCGACGAGCCGAATCCTCGACGCGCAGTACCTGGGCGAGCGGCACTACGCGGTCGCCACTCGCGTCCAGGAGACGCTGCAGCGGTACAAGGATCTCCAGGACATCATCGCGATCCTCGGGATGGACGAGCTGTCCGAGGACGACAAGGTGATCGTGAACCGGGCCCGACGGATCCAGCAGTTCCTGTCGCAGCCATTCCACGTGGCGGAGCAGTTCACGGGAATCCCGGGGCGGTACGTATCTCTCGAGACGACGATCGAGTCCTTCGAGCGCGTCGTGGACGGCGAGTTCGATCACCTGCCCGAGCAGGCGTTCTACATGGTGGGCGGCATCGATGAGGTGATCGAGGCGGCGAAGAAGCTCGAAGGGGAGGCGGCGTAACCCGAGGCCCGGGAATGCCGAGCGAGGATATCCAATGGCTGACCAACCGACGCCGATAGACCGTGACGGTCCCTGGGACGACATGCCGTCCGCAGGGGACCTGAGCATAGCGCGTCAGATGAGGGTAAAGGTGATCTCGCCTTCGAGCGCCGCGTTCGATGGACCCGCCGCGTCCGTGGTCGCGCCGGCGCACGACGGAGAGGTCGGGATCCTCTACGGTCACGCGCCCATGGTCGTGCTCTTGGGCACGGGGGAGCTACGCATTCACACGATCGACGGCGACACGCGGTTCCGCGTCTCCCGCGGGTTCATGCAGGTCGTCGACAACGAAATCTCGGTGCTGGCCGAGGAGGTCGAGCCGATCGAAGGCTGAGTTCCGACCTTTCTCTAGACGAGGGCCGGACGTAAGCTGGGAACGTCGTGCACAACAAGGGAGGTGGGGTGATGAAGAAGGGTGTGCTTCTGACTGCCCTCGCGATCGCGGGGCTTCTCACGGTACCGACCCGGGCGGACGCGCAGGTTGCGTTCGGGCCCGAGGCGATGTTCGGGACGGAGTTCGATTTCGGTCTGGGCGGGCGACTCGTGGCCGGTCTCGGCACCGAGATTCCGCTCGAGTTCCAGGGTGGCTTCAACATCTTCTTTCCCGATGGTCCTCGCGACTACTGGGAGCTCAACGGGAACGTCTGGTTCACGATCGACACGCCGGCCATCGGGGCGCCCTATGTCGGGGGAGGGCTGAACATCGGACGGCGCACGAGCAGCGAGTCGGTCTCGAGCACCGAGCTCGCCCTGAACATCGGGGGCGGGTACCGCTTCAACTTCACGAACACGGCTCCGTTCATCGAGGCGCGGTTCGCGCTGGGCGGGCACGAGCAGTTCGTGATCGGCGGAGGCTTCCTCTTCGGAGGATTCTGACGCTTCTTGACGGCGCGGCCTCTCCGGGGACGGTGGGGGCCGCGTCGCTGAGCACGACCTCCGACGCTTGCAACATTCTCCTCACCCGAGACGTTCTCAACACGTCGCACCGGAAGGCGCGTAGCGCCAATTCCGGCACGGGCTCACCGCGTCATCGCGATGGTGCATGCGAATTCGAACAGCGTTTGTCGGCATCCTCTCTCTGGTGGCGTGCGATGCCCCGGATCCCACCGTCGTCGAGCTGACGCTGCCGCCCGAAGTCGCGGAGATCGACTGGTTGGTCGCCCGGGCCTCAGAGCAGCTCGCCGCGGCCCCGGCCTTCGGCGTGAACACCGGTTTCTCGTTCACCGACCGTCGGGTCGAGAGCGGAATCACGTTCGTCAACCACGTCGTGGACGATGCGGGACGGACGGCGAAGGCCGTCCACTACGACCACGGCAACGGGGTCGCCGCCGCGGATGTGGATGGCGATGGTCTCGCTGATCTGTACTTCTCCAACCAGGTCGGCGCCAACTCTCTCTGGAAAAACCTCGGTGAGGGGCGATTCGAGGACATCACCGAGGTTGCGGGGGTCGGTCTGGAGGACCGCATCGGTGTCGCGGGGTCCTTCGCGGACATCGACAACGACGGCGATGCAGACCTGTTCGCCACAAGCACTCGCGGCGGCAACGCCCTGTTCGAGAACGACGGCAGCGGCGGCTTCCGAGACATCACGGTTTCGGCCGGTGTCGCCTATAGCGGTCACTCCTCGTCTGCAGAGTTCTTCGATTTCGATCGAGACGGCTTGCTCGACCTGTTCGTCGTCAATGTGGGACGGTTCACGAGCGACGTGTCCGCGCCGGCCGGCGAAACTCAGTACTACGTCGGCCTCACGGACGCCTTTCGGGGGCATCTTCACGAGGACCGCACGGAAGTCAGCCGGCTCTACAGAAACTTGGGAGACGGGCGGTTCGAGGATGTGACGGAGGCGGTCGGCCTCGTGGACGAGCGCTGGTCAGGCGAGGCCACGGCCGTCGACATGAACGAGGACGGATGGCCCGACCTCTACGTCCTGAGCATGCAGGGGCCGGACGGGTACTGGGAGAACGTTGGGGGCACACGGTTCGTAGAGCGAAGCGTCGAGCTCTTCGAGGCGACGCCTTGGGGGGCCATGGGCATCCAGACTCTGGATTGGAACAACGACGGGACGCTCGAGTTCTTCATCACGGACATGCATTCGGACATGTGGGAGGTCGAAGACGTGCGGCGGTTTCTCCCGACCATTGGGGAGGAGCTCCGCCCGAGACCCGAGTCCGTACTGCCAGTCGACGTGCTGGGAACGACTCGAGTCTCCGTCTTCGGGAACGCACTGCTACAGCGCACACCTGGTGGGCGGTTCGTTGATATCGCGCCCGACGTCGGCCTCGAGACCTACTGGCCGTGGGGGAGCTCCGCCGGCGATCTGAATGCCGACGGTTGGATGGATCTCGTCGTCACCGCGAGCATGAACTTCCCGTTCCGGTACACCCCGAACGGCGTTCTCCTCAACGACGAAGGGCGCCGGTTCCGTCGCGCGGAGTTCATCGTCGGGGTCGAGCCGCGCCGTGACGCGCGCGTCGAGATCCCGTGGTTCTCGCTCGATTGCAGGGAGCGGGACCGTGAATCCCCCCTCTGCGCGACGGGGGCAGCCGACGAGGTGCGTGTCTCCGCCGCGATCGGCAGCCGCTCGTCGATTCTCCTCGACCTCGACGGCGACGGTGACCTCGATATCGTCACCAACGATTTCAATTCCGAACCGATGGTCCTGGTCAGCGATCTCGCGGCACAGCCGGGTGGTCTCCGCTACCTCGAGGTGGTTCTCGAAGGGGTCGCCTCGAATCGGGACGGGCTCGGCGCCATCGTCACGATCGATGTCGCCGACCGACGTTTCGTACAGCTGCACGACGGTCAGTCGGGGTATCTCTCCCAGAGCCTCTTGCCGCTCTACTTCGGCCTGGGCGAAGCAGATTCCGTGGACCGGCTCGAAGTCCGGTGGCCGAGTGGCGAGATCCAGGTGATCGACGGCCCGATCCCCTCGAATCAACGGCTCCGAGTCCGCGAAGAGGGCTGAGCAGCGGGTTCGGCAGAGCCCTCCGACCCCGTCGTCGCAGCGATTCCGGATCGGTCAGGAAGGGCCACTATCCCCCCTCGGAATCACACGTCGGAAGGTGTTGACGAACTCGGGGCGCCCCACTACGTTATGCGGCCTTCCCACCGAACGGATTCGGGCCGGGCTGCATGCCGGTGTTCCGAGGATCTCGGTGGGATGCTTTTTGACAATCAGGTAGCGAATAGAGTGTTTGGACGCCGAGCGCGTCTGAGGTGCTTGATGCCGTCACGAAGATGGATCAAGCGAGTAAGGGCACAAGGTGGATGCCTAGGCATGGACCGGCGATGAAGGACGTGGCAAGCTGCGATAAGCCAGGGGTAGCTGCAAGCAAGCGTTGATCCCTGGATTTCCGAATGGGGAAACCCGGCTGGGGTGATGCCCAGTCATTCCTTGGCTGAATACATAGGCCTTGGAAAGCGAACCGAGGGAACTGAAACATCTAAGTACCTCGAGGAAGAGAAAACAACCGTGATTCCCTTAGTAGCGGCGAGCGAAAGGGGAACAGCCCAAACCATGGAGGTGCCAAGGCGGCAGCCGTTGCTTCCATGGGGTTGTAGGGGTGATTCGTGGGAATCTGCCGATTCCCGGAGTGAGCGCGACGGTGAGTCGAATCCGTCTGGAAAGCCAAGCCATAGAGGGTGACAGCCCCGTAGGCGAAGCCGACGTTGCGAGTTCTGAGTCATTTCCTGAGTAGGTCGGGACACGAGAAATCCCGATTGAACCCGGCAGGACCACCTGCCAAGGCTAAATACACGTCCGTGACCGATAGTGAACGAGTACCGTGAGGGAAAGATGAAAAGTACGCCGGGAGGCGGGTGA
>JAOTZH010000073.1 GCA_029861425.1 Gemmatimonadota bacterium | reverse complement strand
ATCGTAGAACATCGCCGGCCCCTTGGTGGCCCGCGACCACTCGATGTCGCCTCCCGCCAGAAGCGTGATCGACTGTGCCGAAACTGGCGCCTGGCCGAGGCCTGCGGCGGTGCTGCACAGGAGGCTGGTCGCTAGCCGCAGGGCGAACAGAGCATGACGGTCTTTCATTATCTCCTCCCGGCACGGGGCAGCCTCGCAGGCACCAGAGCGAGCCGCGAGCTGTGGTCTCGCGAGCTACCCGCCCGCGCCTCCCGATGACTGCATGCACGACGGGTCCAGGCCCGCGACGCTCGCGTCTTCGAGCAGCCGCGCCTCGAGGCTGTTCGTGCAGGCGTTCCCCGGTCCGTGCCCGCCGCCAGGAACGACGACGTGGACGCTGTTCGGAAGGTGTTCCGCGACCGCATCGCCCCACGCGGGTGGGGTGACCGGGTCGAACTCGCCGGAGATGATGAGCACCGGGAGGTCGCTCCTGACCGGCTCCCAGAACGAATCGGGGAGCGGCGTCACGCCCCAGACATCGCAGACCTCCCGGTAGCCCGCGATCAGGTGGTCCCCCATGAACGTGCCTTCCGACGCCTCCTCGACCATCGCGTCCGTCAGCGGGAGAATGTCCTCACCGCACAGCGCCGAGAAGTGGTACCCGGCCTCGCCGCCCTGCCCACCGACCCACCCGGCGCGCTGGAGGTAGTAGGAGGAGACCCGATCGAAGTCGCCCTCGGATGCGAGCCGGATGATCTCGGGGACGGCCTGCGCACCGCCGTACAGGAGCCCCCGCAGCGCGTACGCGAAGTCCCCCATCGTGAAGTCGACGAGCGATCCGTTCACTTCCACCTCTACCGGACCCCGCGCGAACCGGGCCAACACGCCGTCCAGCTGTTCACGAAGTTCGGGGTGGCTCGCCGAGCACTCGGTTTCGGACAGGCAGTCGGTCACCACGAGGTCGAGCGACCGCTGTAGCGACTGAGCCATGTGCACGTACCCGAGCACGAACACGGGCGCCACGCTGTTCAGCACGACGGTCCGGATCGCTTCCGGATGGCGTCGCATGTACACCTGCGCGACGCGCGTTCCATATGAGCCTCCCGTGAGGTTCACGGCCTCGTACCCGAGCCAGGTGCGAAGCTCCTCGATGTCGTCGACCGACAGATTCGTGGTGTAAAGATCGAGGCTCGCACGTTCCGCGAGGGCATCCCGACACATCTGGATGTGCTGGCGCGGGAACACTGTGCCGAACCGGTCCTGGACGTCGATCTCGAAGTCGGGACAGCTGAGGCCCTGCGATCGCCCGACCCCGCGTACGTCTACAAGGAGGACGTCCCGCGACCGAAAGTGGGTCCTGCGGGCCATCCCGGGGGCCGCCCCGATGAGCGCCTGCCCCGGCCCCCCGGGAAGCAACACGATCGCGTCGCGCGTCGGCTCTGTCTGGCC
Organism: Gemmatimonadota bacterium; assembly: GCA_029861425.1. Lineage (GTDB taxonomy): Bacteria > Gemmatimonadota > Gemmatimonadetes > Palauibacterales > Palauibacteraceae > Palauibacter. The sequence continues at coordinate 15,339 of JAOTZH010000073.1, read as the reverse complement.
CTCGGCGGGAACGACCGCGAACGCGAGGTCGATCGTTCTACCCGAGCGCGCGGTGCGATCCTCCCACACGCGATACGTACCGCACCGGACCTCCGTGCCCCGGATCTCGCACGGCTGGATCTCGCCTGTCCCCGCGGAAGCGTCCGTCGCCAGCGTGGGAAACTCCTGCCCGACCAGGGCCACCGGAAGGATGAGGAAGAACAGGAAGCTCGAAAGGGTCAATCGCGGTCGCATTCCGCACTCGCTTTCAGGTTGGTGTAGGGACCCGCCCTCGCCCCCCACCTGACGGAGCACGAGCGGGTGCGGTTTCCCGGATCTTCCGATCTGTCGCTTCCGGCGCCGCCCTCACGGCTCCCGGGGCTTCATCGCACGAGGGCGTCCAGCTCGTCCCGACCCAGGAGCTGTCCCTTCGTCACCACGGCCTCGACGGTCCTCGTATTCGTGATGTCGTCCAGGGGATTCCCGGAGAGGAGGACGAGGTCGGCGAGACGTCCCGCCTCGACGGTGCCCATCTCCCCGGAGAGACCGAAGAACTCGGCCGGGCGAACCGTCGCGGCCTCGAGCGCCTCCATCGGTGAGAGCCCCGCCCGGACCAGCATCTCGAGCTCGCTGTGCAGGCTGTAGCCGGGGGCGGCGAAGCCGATCGGCGTATCCGTGCCGGCACCCACCGGCACGCCGGCTTCGTGCATCAGCTCGATCAAGCGGAGGCTCCACTCGCCGAACGTGTTGTCGCGCATCGGCACCCCGCCCTCACGACTCGCGTCAGTGGTGGCCCGCCACTCCGTGACGACGCTCGCTGGCAGTTTGTCGAGGAGCGCGTCCCAGTCCGAACGCGAGAACGGCGGCTGCAGGCCGAGGGCGTTCAGCCTCAGCGTGGGCACCTGGATCGTGCTGGCCATCGATTCCAGAACCGCGGCACAATTCTGTTCGTCGTACGCCGCGACGGCCGGCAGCCGCTGCAAGTTGTGCAGCTGTGATCGCAGGTTGGCGCCCGGGACCCCCTCGGGGTTCGCGAGCAAGCGCTGTCGTTCGGCGAGCAGGGCTTCGGGGGCCGTTGCGCAGTCCAGCTCGATGTTGCGGAGATGCTCGAGGGACTGGACGTGGGGACCGACGTCCTGCGCCCGCATGGAAAGCGGTACATGTCCATCCATCGGCAGCCCGCGAGACCGGGCCTCTTCGACCAGCACTTCGAAGACCTCGGGCGAGACCATCTCGTAGATCTTCAGGAAATCGACGCCGGCTTCGGCCAGCATCGCGACATTTGCTCGTGCGGTCTCGGCGTCGGGGTTGGCGATCCCGAGCAGGGGCCGGTTCTCGCCGTCGTACACCACGTGCTCGCCGTCGAGCAGCGGGCCGGCAAAGAAGACACGCGGCGCGGTCGTACCCTCGGCCCGGATCGCCTCGACGGCGGGGAGGACGAGCCCCAGCGGCCCGCCGGTATCCCTGATGCTGGTGATCCCGTGGTTGAGGAACAGTCCGGGCATCGCCTCGGTGAAGCGCTCATCGTAGGTGAGGTGGACGTGGAAGTCCCAGAGCCCCGGGATCAGGTAGCGCCCCGTTCCGTCCACGGTCTCCGTGGCTTCGACCGCCTCGCCGCCGCTCGTCACCGCGACGATGCGTCCGTCGTCCACGACCACGGTCTGCGCCTCCCGGACACCGTTGACTGCGTCGATCACGGTGACGTTCTCGATGGCGAGGTCGGCGGGATCCGCGTCCGGATTGCACGCTGCAAGCGCGCAGACCAGCATGAGAGACATAGTGTGAGAGAGGGTGCGACGGAGCATGTTCGGGCCCTGGCCTGGGGTGTCTTGACCCGAAGAACCTATGCCCTGACTGGGTGAAAAGCCCGCCGCCGGATGGGAGCGGACCACGGCGGTGGGACCCGGTGCACGCCGGGGTGCTCGAGTCGCCGCGCCCGGGGCCTACGCCGAGGAGGTGCTGCTCTCCGACGATGTCCCAGGCGAGGGCGGCGTGTGTGCGGTCTCTACCCTGGTGAAGTCCTTCATCGACGGCCGGACCTCCTCGCCTCTGAGCCGGCTCTGTACGGCACGGGCGAGAGCGTCCGCGGAAAAAGGCTTCTCGATGAGGGAGATCCCTTCGTCCAGGACACCATGGTATAGGAGAGCGTCGTCCGAGTACCCCGACATGAAGAGCACCGGCGTCCCCGGTCGGATCGCGGCGAACTTGTCCGCCAGATCTCGGCCGCTCATCTCGGGCATGACCACATCTGTCAGGAGTAGATCGATCGGACCATTATGCCCGGCGGCAATCTCTATCGCCTGGGCCGGGCCCTCGGCCGACAACACGGTGTATCCCACGCGTTCGAGAACGTTGCAGGCGGCCCTCCGGACGCTCTCCTGATCTTCCGTGATGAGAACCGTCTGGTGTCCAGTCATTTCGTCTTCACTCCCTGCTCTGTTGTCGTCGGTCAAGTCGATCTTCTCGTCCTGCACAGGGAGGTAGATTCTGAATACCGACCCCATTCCCGGTTCCGTATAAAGATGGATCGCTCCGCCGCTCTGCTCGACGATGCCGTACACGGTAGCGAGCCCGAGTCCCGTGCCTTCGCCCACTGGCTTCCGCGTGAAGAAGGGCTCGAATGCGCGGGCCGCCGTCTCCTCGTCCATGCCGGAGCCCGTGTCGGCGACGGAGAGCGTCACGTATCGACCCGCGGAAAGCTCGGGCTTGGCGTCGATCAAGGGCTCCACGGCGGTGTGGGTCCCGGTCCGGATGGTCAGGATCCCGCCGTCCGGCATGGCGTCCCGGGCGTTGACCGCGAGGTTTACAATCACCTGCTCGAGCTGGCCGGGGTCAGCCTCGACACCCGGCACGCTGCCCGCGAATTCCGTCTGCAGCTTGATGTTCTCACCGATGAGGCGCTGGAGCATCTTGCCGATTCCTGAAACCACCTCATTCAGATCGAGGACCTTGGGCTCCAGAACCTGCTTGCGACTAAACGCCAGCAACGATCGGGTCAGCTCCGCCGCCCGCCCGGAGGACCTGTGGATCTCGTTCAGGCCTTCATGATAGGCGCCGCCGGGCTCCGCATCCATCAGCAGGAGCTCTGTATTGACCGAAATCGCCGTGAGAAGGTTGTTGAAGTCGTGTGCCACGCCGCCCGCCAGCTGGCCAATCGACTCCATCTTCTGTGCCTGGCGGAGCCGTTCCTGGCTGTCCCATAGCGCCGCCTCGGCCTCGCGTCTCTGTGTGACGTCGACCGCGTATCCGACAATCTTGCGCACGTTCCCGCGCGGGCCGGCGATCGGACTGAACATCCGAACGTAGTGGCGCTCTCCCCCCTCCGGCCGGGCGACCGTCTGCTCCAGCGACACGATCTCGTTGTCTTCCACGCACCGGCACATCGACGCGACGATCTGGTCGGCCACGGCGGAGTCGACCGCTCTCCGTTCCCAGACCTCGTGAGGCGTCTTCCCGATGATCCACGGGTGTTCGGAGTCTTCGTCGATCCCGAGGAGGTTGACGTAGTGGTACCGGTTGTCCAGGTCGAAGAGCGCGACCTCAGCCGGCAGATGCTCCAGGATCTGTGCTAGCTGGTCGTTCGCCTCCTTGAGCTCGCTCCTCGCTGAGTCGAGACTGTCAATCATGCGATTGAACGAGACCCCCAGTTGCCCGACCTCGTCTGTGGTCTTCACAGTGGCGCGCTGAGACATATCGCCTGCGGCGACCCGCTCGGTGGTCCTCACGATGGAGCTCAATGGCCCGACCACGCGCTTGGCGATTCCCAGGATGACAAAGAGCCCGACAAGAAAGACGGCTGAACTCACCACCCCGACCGCTCGCCGGGTCTCAGCGACCCGCGCACGGACCGGGAGCAGATCGTGGGTCAGCCGAACATCGCCGAGGGTTCTGCCGCCGAACTCGATCGGCGTGACCGAGCGATACACGGTCCCATCGGGAGACACGCCGCTCCCGGTCCACGCACCGAATCCCCTGGGCTCACCGGCGGCTTCCGCCTGTACTGAAGCGAGATGCGCGCCTGTCTCGTCTACTACGAATACCTCGAGTACATCATCGATTCTCATGATCCCGGAGACCGCCTCCTCGATCGCGAGCCGGTCGTCGAATACCACTCCCGATGTCGCACTGAAGGCGCCCATCTTTCCGACGGCCTCGGCCTCCGCACGCATCGACTGCATTACCTGTCGCTCGAAAGTGGCCGGGAAATACAGGAAGATGAACGTCGATATGGCGACCAGGAGGCCGCTGTACATGAGCGAGAGCTTGGCCCGAACGCTGCTTCTAATACGCCGATCTCCACGCTCCCTCACCCCGGTGTCCGCGCGCATGGCCGCTATCTCCTCAGCTCGGGCCCGACGATTTCCGCCAGCTTGAGCAGCTCCGAGCTGAAATCCGCGCCCTGGTCCCTTGCGGCGCCCCGATTGATGAGGATCTGCGGTCTGCCTCCACGTGAGTCGACGCCGACCGCAATGCCGTTCGACACGTACCCCGGTACTCCCGTAACGGTGAGAACCTGCAGCTGCCGACCGATATCGGTGATCGTATCGAGATCGAACGCTCGCAACGGTGTGACGTACAGCAGATCGACCCCCGTCTCGAGAATCCGCGTCGCCAACAAGACCGGATCGTCTTCAGCCTCGATCAAGACCAATCGCAGAGGGGATCCGCCAAACTCGGTGATGCCTTGCGAGCGGATCGTCTCAACCACGTCGTCCCTGGCCCGAGTCGAGGCCCTGAATCGCTCTTGATAGAGGACTCCGACGACGGTTTCCTCGCCGGCTCGATCGACGTTCGCTCGATCGAACATCAGGATTCGCGACATGAGAGGCAGCTGGATGTCGATCGGCGTCGACATCTCCTGGCCGGCCGCCGCGCGCGGGCACAGGAGGGTCGCGAGCAGAGCGATCTGCGCCAGTATCGCACGCAACCGGTGAGGGTGCGGGCCTTTCAGCCGCGCCCCTCGTTCTTCCGGTTGATACAACACGTCGTATCTCACGTCGTTGGCGTCCGTGCAGGCAAACGTCTCGGTCCTAGAACTGGACCCCGAATGAAAGACGGAAGGTGCGACCGTCCTGGCGGATCCCCGGGCTCTGAATGTGCTCCCAGCCGCCCGGCGTCGAATACTCGGCATCGAACAAGTTGCGGATCGCCAGCGTGGCGTTGAAACGATCCATCACCTGGACGGTCGACAACGTCAGGTGGACCAGCAGGTACGACTCGACCACCTCGTCCCACACGGTCGTACGCTCGTGATCGTAGAGGAGATTGCTGGCCAGTACGAGCCGCGGTAGGAGCGAGTACGCGAGCCCCGCCCTCGCCTGATGCGACGGCGAGTTCGAGAGTCCCACGTCTTCCGATTTCGCCTTCTGCCACACGTAGCTGGCGAATCCGTTCAAACGGGAGGCCAGATGCGCCTCCAGCCCGACCTCGAGCCCATTCGCGGAGGCCGCGCTCCGGTTCACGTACTGATTGAGGTCGGTCTCTTCATCGTACCACTCGTCGATGAGATCGCTCATGGCATAATGGTAGAGGGACACGGTACTGAACATCCCCGCCGCGAGCCGTTGCTCCCAAACCAGCTCCGTCGTGCGGATCCTCTCGGCTGTGAGATCGGGGTTCAGTATGTGCCAACCCTCCTCGAAGTAGTTCAGCTCATACAGGTTGGGAGACCGAAAGGCCTCTCCGTAGAGGAGCTTGAGAGTGCTCGAGCGACCGGGCATGTACACCGCGCCTGCACGAGGGGTAAAGGCTGTGCCCCAGTTGCTGGAGTGGTCCAGGCGAGCGCCGAGGGTGAACAGGAGGTCGGACGTGAGCTGGATCTCGTTCTGTCCGTACAGCGAGAACACGTTGTACGGCCAGTCACCATCCAACAACTGCCCATCTTCATCCCGGGCCCAGTACGTGGCCGTGAAGGTCTGCCGGAATTCACCGCCCACCTGGAGGCGGTTCGCTGGCCCGAGATCCGCACGATACTCTACGTTCGCGCCGGCCCAGGTCACGGTGTTCCCATCCTCCCAGACACCACCATCGTCGGGTTCGTACGGGTACGCTCCGTCGTACCAATATCCGTCGAAGTAGCCGCGCGCCGTGAACTGCTGATTCGTCCCTATGTTCTTCTCGATCTGCGCATCCAGGAACAGACGACTGTCGGTGGTCGTGGTCGCCACGTTGAACAGGGCTTCCCACGGTGCGGTCGGGACGCCCTTCTGCCGGGAGGAGCCGAGTGCCGACAGCCGGAAGTCACCGTACGTGACCGCTCCGTACACTCCGAACGACTGATCCCAGTCGATCCCCTCCGCCATGCCGTCGTTGGTCTCCGGATCGTCGAAGTCCGCGAAATAGAGGTCTTGCCCGGTGACGTCGGTAACGTTGCCTGTTAGCACGACGTCGAGTCCGCTCGTAGAGTTGCGACCGAGCGTGACGCTCCCGCTTTTCAGGCCGTGACTGCCGCCCTCGAAACGAAGGTCCGTCCCATCGATACCACGCCCGTCTTTCGTGATGACGTTGATCATGCCGAACATGGCGCTACTGCCGTATAGGGCGGAGCCCGGGCCGCGCACGATCTCGATTCGCTCTACGGCATCGAGGGAGAGCCCGAACGTGCCATCCAGAAACTGGGAGTCATAGAAGCCCTCGTTCATCGTGTGGCCGTCGAGAAGCAACAGGATCCGATTATTGTAGTCTGTCGGCCTGCTGAAGCCCCTGGCGCCCAGGTAGAAGTAGTTACGGTCATAGCTTCCGTAGAAGCCGCGAACGTTGGCCAGGACCTCGGCGAGCGAGCGGTATCCGAAGCGCTGGATATCCTCGGCCGTAACGATCGACACGGAGGCCGGCGCCTCGCGCGTGGTCTGACCGTACTTCGACGCCGTGGTGACCTGCACGTTGAGGAGCGAGTCGAGTCCCAGGGTGGACATGCGCGACTCCACTTCCTGCGCGACGCCACCCTCAGCCAGGAACAGACACGCGACGACGATCGTCGAGGCCCACCTGACCAGGTTCCGAGTCGCGAATCCGCTCATTCGACCGCCCCGCCTCCGATCGTTGTTGGCGTCCCGCGCCAACAGCTTGCCTATACTCGACACAATCTTCCCCCAAATGACGACCAACTGGACTTCCGGTCTCCGTGGTCGGAGTCCGCTATTAACGCGCCCGTCTACAGCGTATTCAAGTCCAGTGGGCGGAGGAGAAGAGGAGGGGGGTAGATCGGCCGGTAAGTGCAGATCACCTACCATATTACGCTGGTTGGCGAAACGCTGGCGGCGGGGAATTGTCGCCTTCGACCAACAGGCCGTCCTCGCAGCCTGCGAGACTCGGCGCCAAACGCGAGATGAGACGTCCTCGTGTCCGCCGCCCGCCTGCGGAATGATCGCCCCCGGTCGGAGTTGAACCGGGATTCCGGTGTCGAGCCGGCCGTCGCAGGACCATCGCGGGCGGTTACGGGCTGAGTGCAGGTGGCGGCATTCGTCTTGCTCCCGTGCCGGTTGGAGGCGAGGCGCAATCTCCATCTCAAGGGAGGTGGCGCCGACGTCCGCCCTGCGTTCGATCACCACACCTGTACGAGGGCCATGCGCATCGAAGGACGTACGTTTCGCACGAAAGTGGGTCGCCGGCTGGCGGGCCTGTTTCTGCTATGCGCCCTGGTCCCGCTTGGTGCGGTGACCGTCCTCTTCTTCAGCAGCACGCGAAACGCCCTCGATGCGGAGCGGCGCGACCGGCTCTATCAGACCGGTAAACTCGTCTCCATGGGGATTACGGAACGGGTCCGGCACCTTGCCGTTGAACTCGACCGAGTGCGACTCGACTATCTCCCGCGGTCATCTCGGACCCTGGACAATTTCGTAGGGCACGATCCGGTCGTTCCCGCAGGCTTCACGAATCTCGGAGTCGCATACGGGGTCGGGGAGGCCGGGCGTCTCAACGGGTCCATAGAGGAACTCTCCGATCTCTCGCCGAGACAGGTCGAGCATCTCACATCTGGGCAGACCTTGCTTCTCTCGGCGACCGGATCCGGTGCCAGCCCGGTCACGCTGTGGCGGGCACTGGACGCCTCTGACCTGAGCGAGGGGATCCTGTGGGCCGAAGTCGACGCCAACCATCTGTGGGGATTGCTGGGTGGTCAGGAGGTGATGCTACCGGACTTCCAGGTGTGCGTCCTCGACGAGTCGTGGCGGAAGCTGCTGTGCGAGGAGCCTTCACCGGCAACGGTTTCCCAGCGCATCCCCGAGCGGCGGGTGTCTGAGGTGACCGCCACGTTCGAATGGGAAGACGCCGATCAGCAATACATGGCTGCGTACAACGTGGTGTTTCTCCAACATGATTTCGCGGCCGACAACTGGACCGTCCTGTTGAGCGAGCCGCAGGCGGCTCGTTGGTCATCGACCCGCGATTTATCGTTGATGCTCGCCCTGCTCCTCGGGTCGACGATCGCGGGCATCGTCCTGTTGGCGAGCACTCAGATTCGGAGAGTTCTCAACCCTCTCCTGGAGTTCGAGAAGGGCGCCGAGAGAATCACCGGCGGTGATTTCTCACAACCGGTAGCCGTCCGAAGCGGCGACGAGTTCGAGGATCTCGCAGAGTCCTTCAACATGATGTCGGGCAAGGTCGAAAAGCAGCTCGCAACGTTCGCCGCGATCACCGAGATCGATCACGCGGTGCTCGGCAGTCCAGATCGAGAGTCCATCGTCCAGACGGTGCTAGCGGGCGCCCGCCAGATCCTGCCCTGCGATGCGATCGGGATTTCCCTGCGTGATGGACCTCAATACGAGACGCATGAGCTGCGTGTCACCGGTGGCAACCTCGGAGAGAGAGCGTACCAGGTTCGCCTCGAGCCCGAGGAGATCGTGGAACTGCTTCGTAATGGCGACCACCTGATGATCGACGACGGCCCGGGTTCGAGGACCTACCTGTCGGTTGAACCCTACGCCGAATATGGAGCAACCAGCTTCCTCGTGGCGCCAATCATCCTGAGTCGTGAGCTGCTCGGAATGATCGTGCTGGGCTTTGGCGAAACGACGCCGAACATGGAAGATGTCGTCAGCGACGTCAGCCGCATACGCGCTCAATTCACGGTGGCCCTGTCGAACATCCAGCTGATCACTCGACTTGACCAACTCGGGCGGGGTGCGGTCCGGGCTCTCGCGCGTGCGATTGACGCCAAGTCGCAATGGACTGCGGGTCATTCGGAGCGCGTGACCGACATGGCCGTTCGGATCGGTGAACGCCTCGAGCTGTCTGTTCACGAGCTGGAGCTCCTGCACCTCGGCGGTTTGCTGCATGACATCGGGAAGATCGGGCTGCCGGCGGCGGTTCTGGACAAGCCGGCACGGCTAACAGACGAGGAATACGAGAAAGCCAAAGAGCACCCGAGAATGGGAGCCAAGATCCTGGCCCCGATCACGGCCTACGCGGACGTGATTCCACTGGTGCTCTACCACCACGAACGGTACGACGGCGCCGGGTATCCAAACGGCCTCATCGGCGAGCAGATCCCCTTGCTGGCTCGCGTGATCACGGTCGCCGATGTGTTCGACGCCGTCACGACCCCGCGCCCGTATCGCGAAGCGATGTCGACGGGCGAGGCGGTAGAACTGATCCGCCGTGACTCGGGGGGACATTTCGATCCAACGATCGTCGAGGCCTTTCTCGCCGTTATGGTGGAACAGGCCCCGGCGGAGCTCGATCGATCAGTCGGCCCCGCAGTGCTCTCCGCCTGATCAGACGACGGCTCCGGGTTCGACCGGCGCCAGTTGGGCCCTACCGGTCCACGATCCTCGCGAGCTTCAGAAGTTCCGCGCTCAGGTCGGCCCCTTCAGCGATTGAAGCCGCGCGGTTCACGAGGATCCGTGTACGTCCGGCCTCCACGTCGAGTCCGAGCGAGATCCCCTCAGACACGTATTGTGGGACCCCCGTAACCGTGAGGATGCCTCGCTCTCGGCTCGCGTCTGTAATCGCCCGAAGGCTGTAGGCACGGAGGGGGGCCACATACAGGACGTCGATGTCAGTCGGCCATAGCTCCCTCGGCAGCTCGGCTCCGCCGAGTGCGAGCGGAACGACCCGCACGGGCCGTCCCAGCGCCGAGTTCCGCAGGTCTTCCGCCATCGTAGAGATGAACTGGTCCTTCGCGCGGCTCGACTCGCGGAAGCCCTCCTGGAAGAGGACACCGACGACGATCTCCCCCTCGCCCGCGTCCAGGTTGCGGTCGAAGTGGAGGACACGGGCGAACAGCGACACCTGGAAATCGACCGGGAGGGCCATTTCCTGGGCTCGGGCCGAGGCCGCGTACAGCAGCGCCCCGCACGCCAGCGCCAACGAGAGACGGGCTCTCATCGAACGGTAGGATCCGATCCCGATTCCCTAGAAGCTCAGCAACAGCGTGAGCCGTAGGCTCCGGCCATCTTGAACGATGGTCTCCGGCACCACGGTGAGGCCCGTCGGGTGCTCCACCGTCTCGTCGAAGAGGTTTCGGATCGACACGGCGCCGCGGACCCGCCCAAACAGTTGTCGCGTGGAGAGGGTCAAGTCCACTACCGACGAGGGGTCCGTGGAGACCCCGGTGCGCGTCCGCCGCCCGGACTCGAAACGGAACTGGGCGGCCAGCCGAAGCTCGGCGCCAAGGGGTGTCCAGCCGGCAGCGCGGACCAGGTTCGCCGGCGAGTTCGTAAACCCGTCCTGCACGTCTGCTCCGCCCTCGTCGTGACCGTGCTCCGTCACCCTCTGGTGAGACCAGCTGGCCGACCCGCCGACACCACTCCTGAACCGGGCGGTGAGCTCTGCCTCGACGCCGCGTGCCGTAACGCGCCCGAGGTTGTCGTACTTGGCAATTCCCGATGATTCATCGGCCAAACGATCGATCAACCCCTCTACGCGGTAGTCGAAGGCGGAGGCGGTCCCGAACAGGAAATCGGTCCAGCGGTGCTCCCACACCAGTTCGACCGTGCGGATTCGCTCGGGTCTGAGGGCGGGGTTGCTCATCAGAATCCCGGGCTCGCCGATGAATAGCTCGAAATTGGACGGGGATCGGAAGGCATCGCCGTACAACAGCTTGAGCGCAGCCGGCTCAGACGGATGAAAGACAACGGCGGCCCGGGGGGTGACTTGAGTGCCGACCGTGGAGTGCTGGTCGAGCCGGGCGCCAGCGACGAACGCGAGCTTCTCGGTGGCTTGCCACTCGTCCTGCACGTACACGGCTGTGACCCAGTACCGATCCTCCCTGGGGATGGGCTCGACGTCGCCGGTGGTGATCGAAGATTTCGAGTCTACGAGATTCTGGTACTCGGTCCCGATGACCAACCGGTTGCTCGGCGCGAGATCCCACCGCAGCCTCGCCTCCACCGTAGCGCGCCCTCCGCGTGACCGGAAATTGAGGGCCGGGAGGATCGGGTCGTCGAAAGCCAGACCAGTGAAGATGTCACCCTGGTCGTACGCGAGCCGCACGGCGAGATGGGTGGACCGTCCAAGCTCTCGCTCGTACTTGGCGCTGGCCAGGTACCTGTGGTTCTCGACATGGTTGTCGGGATGGTTGAACAGCGATCCGAAGGCCCCCGTCGCGATCCCCTTGTCGCGCGTCTGCGCGAGGCCGAGCAACGTCAGATCCCCGATCCGGACCTTCGCGAGCGCACCGAATCCCTCCAGCCAGTCCCTGTCTTCCGCCAGACCCATGTTGAAGGCGGGCGTCTGATACTCCGAGATGAAGACATCGGGTCCGTCGGCCTGTTGCCAGGAGCCGCTGACCAGCACGTCGACGTCCGTTCCGAAGCGCTGCCCGAAGTTGACGGTGCCTCCACGCCCACCGAACGAGCTCGCACCCGCCTTGATCTGAAATCCCTCGAGGTCGGCGCCAGACTGCGTGATCACATTGACGACCATGAACATGGCGTTGCTGCCGTGTACCGCCGATCCCGGGCCACGGACGATCTCGATGCGATCGACGATCGACAGGTCGATCCCGAAGTCGGTGCCGGTAGGCGCGCTGCCGAAGAACCCGTCGTTGAGTCGCTCCCCGTCGATGAGCAGCAGCACTCGGCTGTTCACCTCGGTCGACCGGCTGAACCCGCGGACGCCCACGCGATTCGAGATGCGATCGTACGAACCGTACACCCCCCGCTGATTCTCGAGCACCTCGGCGATCGTCTGATAGTCGAACCGCGCGATCTCATCCGCGGTGACGATCGTGACGGACGCCGGGGCTTCCTTGACGTCCTGCTGGCTCTTGGCGGCCGAGCTCACCGGAATGCTCAGAAGCGAGTCCAGCGACAGCGCGGCTGCGGACTCTGCGCTTCGCTCTTGCGCGGCCGCATTGCCGGCGGAGAGGGCGAGCGCCCCCAGAAAGATCGTATACGCGCTACTTCGTCGGGTCCGTTCCATGTGTCACGCTTCGTCCGGAGACTTCGGTGCCCCCCGTGGGAGCGTTTGGTTCGTCCATCGACCCCCCTTCCAAGGGCAAGTCATGATCCATGGGTTTGCACGCGACGACTGCCGGTTTCGCTACATGGATAGGCGCGTTCCCGCCTCACCCCGTGCAGGGCTCCCACACACCCACTCGCAGAGTGCAAGAAGCCCCGGAGAAAGCCTGCGTCCAGGTCAGCGAGTGGCGCGCACACCCTCCTGTGTGCATCGGCCGGGTGCAGCTGACCTGCTGGCCTCGCTGCTGCGACTACCAGGCGCTAGCCTCATCGACGGCAACCTCCCTGAAGCCGGCATCGCCCTCAAGATCCCGTTGGACGGGTCGACGGATGAGTGGCGAGAGGGCTGGGATCGGACGATGGCCGTCGAGTACCTGGCGTACGCGGCGTCGAAGGGCGGAGTGGTGGCCCTCACGCGGAGCATCGCGCGCACCTTTGGAAAGTCCGGTATCTGCGCCTTCGTGCTCGCGCCCGGCCTTGTGCGCACGGGGATGGCTCAGGACTTCATCGACGAATACGGCGAGGACCGGGTGATCGGAGAGTTGGCTCTTGATCGCCTGACGGAGCCCTCGGATCTGACTCCCCTCGTCGTCCTGCTCGCGAGTGGACTCGCGGACCACGCCACCGGGGCCACCTTCGACATCAACGCCGGGAGTTACGTGCGCTGAGGGCGCGGTCGACCATCCCGGCGATCATGATGTCCTGGATGGCGACCCCGGTGAGATCCGCGATCGTGATGTCCGTTTCGCTCTTTCGACCCATCACCGGGTCCCCGATCACCTCACCGAGTTCCACGATCGAGTCTTCGCTCAGAAGGCCTGCCTCTACCGCATGTGAACACTCGCCGTGGTCGACACACTGAGTCCGACTGTCCGCGACCACGAGGTCGGCTCTCGCCAGGAGGCGGGCCCCCAGTTCCTGTTTCCCGTGGTCGTCGGACCCCATCGCCGTGATGTGCGTCCCCGGCTTCACTTGATCCGCTCCGATCAGGGGAGTTTTGGCGGATGTCGTGGTGACGATGAGGTTGCATCGGGCGGTGAGGTCGTCCAGAGTCGGCGCCGGCTCGATCTGCAGCCCCCACTCGTGGATCCGCTTCCGCGCACCAAGGTCTTCGATCATCGCGCCGACTTTTGCGGTATCACGGCCCCAGACCCGGCAGACCCGGCAGTCGACTACCTCGGCGAGCATCTCAAGCTGCATCCTGGCCTGAACACCCGCCCCGACGATACCGATGGCGTCGACCTTCTTCGGAGCGAGGTGCTTCGCGGCCACGGCTCCGGCGGCCGCGGTACGCATGTCTGTGAGCCAACATTCGTCGAGCAGGATGAGCACGAGCTCGCCGGTCTTCTGGCTGAAGACGAGGAGCAACCCGTTGCTCGCCGGCAGCCCGAGGTCGGGGTTGTCGTAGAAGCCCGACGCCATTTTGAGGACGTAGTAGTCATCGCCGGTGACGAACCCGTACTTGATGTGTACGTCGCCGGGCGGGTCGTCGAAGTGAAGGAAACCGACGGGCGGCACCACGACCCTGCCTTCGGAATAGAGCACGAACCCGGTTTCGATCTCGCGGATCAGCTCCGGGACGTCGATCAGGCGCTTGATTTCATCCAGTGAAAGGACTGTTGTCACCGACACGCCTTTCCGTAGCTGTTCCGGCGGGTACCATCCTCATGGCCTGTCGCCCGACATGATCTGACGGACCTGTTCACCCCAGCCTTCGACGATGACCAGGTCCGTCTCGGCCCCGATATCGGTGAAACCGTCGAGGGCCATGAGAAACCGCTGCCCATCCGGGTGGGCCATCCCCATCTGAAACGGCTCGATGGAGAACAGCGTCTGCATGGATTCGATTCTGAACCGCGGCTCCGTCGTGAATCGCGCGGCCATGACGGTCCGGGCGTCGAGATCCGCGACGAAGATCTCCTCCCTGGACCAGCCGAGTACTCCGCCACGGACCCCGACGGCCACCCGATAGTCCGACACGTTCGGGAAGGGACGCACGTAGATGAGCGGACGTCCCGATTCATTGGACTGATACGCCAGCCACTTCCCGTCGAGAGAAAGGCTGGGCCGCGTCTCGTTATGGTCAGGGTTGGCCAGGTCTTCGAGAGGCTCGGGGTCCCCACCGTCCTCGACCACGAAGAGGTTGGCGTCGACCTGCTGGAGTCCGATTCGGTATACCGCCGTTCGGCCATCCGGCAAAAAGGTCGCCTCCTCAACGGCGTCGACGAGATCGAGCAGGGTCTCGGACGGTCGGGCTCCATCGGCGGCTCGGCGCCGGAAATGCAACCCCAGGTCCCCCGCATGAAGCGACTGGAACGCGATGTGCTCCCCATTGTCCATGAACGTGGCGCGTCGGTTGCGCCTCCGGTCGTTGGTGAGAGCCACGGGTATCCCGTCGGGCAACGCCTTCGCCCAGATGTCCGTGTACGCCTCCCCCGGCCCGACTGTGACCGCCAGCGCAGAGCCGTCGCGCGATAGGATCGGATCGGAAAACACGTCCATCCAGCCCGGGTCCACGGGCGTCGCCGCGCCCGTGCGGTCCACCCAAACGAGTGGCTGAGGCGATCGCGCCCCGTGCGACGGACCTCGAGCGTACAGAAGGTGGCCTGTCGGCGTGACGACCATATCGGCGCGTTCTACGAACGCGAACTCGACCGGCTGGTAGATGCGGATGCCGCTCAGCACCGGGACTTCCGGAGAGACGACTTCGAGCGCTTCGAGATCGAATTCGGCCGCGAACGCATTCCCGTCGTCGTCCGCGTACAGGATCTCACCCGAGTCCAGGTACCAGGCGTCGACGGCCCCAGGGATCAGAGAACGGACGCGGCCGGACCGCAGGTCCAGAACGACGAGCTCTCGCTCGCCCGAACAGGCGCCCCCGTAGCCGTCGTGCAAGATCAAGAACGCCCCGACGCTCCCGGGAAGGCCGGCGATCCCGCAGACCTGACCGGCGGTGGGG
>JAOTZH010000072.1 GCA_029861425.1 Gemmatimonadota bacterium | reverse complement strand
GATTCTGACGGAATCCCTCGACCATGTCTGCCGCTGCCGCCTCGAGCTCATCCCGTCTCCCGCCCTCCCCGGCCGAGATGATGGCGACGATCGCCTCGGAGCCCTCGAGAGGGGTGAGGTCCCTCACGCGCCGACCCAGCTCGGCCGTTCTCTCGAACCGTTCGAGCTGGGTGAGTGCGAACAGGAGGCTACGGAGCGCGTTCACCTGGCGGGCAGGGTCGGGGTCCGGATCGTCCACCACCGACTCGAGCGCCGCGAGGCCCGCGTCGAATTCGCCGTCCCAGAAGAACGCCTCGGCCTCCAGCATGCTCGCGACGCTACGAACGGTCGGGTCTTCCGACGAGACGAACGCTGCCAGGTCTTCGCGCGCGTCCCCCGCTCGATCTTCTCGCAGGAAGGATTCGACGAGGTGCTGGAGTGCGAGGGTGAACGAAGGGTTCAGGACGAGGGCCTGTCGAAAGGCCTCGCGCCCCTCGTCGGGACGACCCGCGAGCACGAGAATCTCGCCGCGGGAATCGATCGGGTTCGCCTCACCCGGCTCCAGCCGCACGTACGTGTCGATGAGGGCGAGAGCACTGTCGTAATTGCCCCGGCCGGCCTCCGTGTAGGCGAGGTCGTTGTACCCCGCCGAATAGAGCGGGTCGAGTCGCAGCGTTTCCTCTACGAGGCGGGCGACCTCGGGGCCGGCACCTTCACGGCCGCGCGTCATGGCGGCGAGAACGAGCCGCCCCTCCTTCTCGTCGGGGTATGTGGCGATGAGGTCGCGAAGAAGACGCTCGCCCCCTTCCACATCGCCGCCGATCATCGCGTCCAACCCCTCGATGAACATCCGGTCACGCGGCGAGGCGTGAGTCAGGTTTTCGCGGGCGCGCCGCAGACTCGCGGACGAGCCGCCGAAGTCGCCGAGCTGCACCTGGACCCCCGCGCGCTGGAAATGTGCGAGAGCGAACGTGCTGTCGATCTCGACCGCGCGGCCGAAGTGCTGTGCCGCCTCGGGAAAGAGAAACAGGTAGCGGGCCTCCAGTCCACGCTGGTACTCGGCGTACGCCTCGAGGTTCTGGGTCGTCATCTCGGCCACGGAGGCCATGGTCCGGCCCGCCGCTGGACCCAGCACGGTCGAGACGAGCTCCGCGGACACCGCGTCCACGACCTCGAAGACGTCGGCTCCCTGCTCCCGTGCGGCAGCGGCGATCTCGCCGGTGTCCGAGTCCACGAGCGTCGCGATCAGGATGACGTTGTCGGCGGTTCCAGCCAGACGTCCGGACAGCATATAGCGGGCGCCCGCCATCTGGGTGACGACCGTGCGCTGGTCCTCGGGGACGATCCTGCCTTCCTCGCCCAGCTGCTTCATCAAATCGATGATCCGCTGGCCACCGACGACGCGCAGAGTCTCGACCTGCGCGAGATCCGTGGCGAGAAGCTCGGATACCCCCCGGTCCAGCCAGGCCAGGGACGGATCGCTGAGATCGTTCTCGAACGGAAGAACGGCGACCGACTGATCGCCGAGATCCACGACGGGCTGGTCCGAGGCGACGACGCCCGGTGCGCGGTTCGCGACGACTACGCTGCCCACGACGGCGACGAGCAAGCACGCGCCGAGTAGCGCTGCCTCCGTACGCACGACCTTCTGATGTCCCTCGCGGCCGTGATACCAGACGACCACGAGGTTGGCGAAGAACCCCACGACGAGGAGATAGAGGGTGACGTCCAGAAGCGTCCGTCCGACGTACCCCTGCTCGACGAAGAAGCCGACGACCTGCGCGACGATCCACATGGCTACGGCATACCCGACGACGAACCGACCGGCGCGCCGTTCCCTCAGTTGATCGAGGATCGGTCGCACCTCCGGTCAGAGCCGTGAGTCTCCACGAGTGCGGTCAGACCGCGACCGCGGCGCCCTCCAGGACCTCCGCCACCTGCGGAATCACCCACTCCAGCGTCTCCTGATCGATGACGAGCGGAGGCGCGAAGCGGATCACCTGGTGGTGCGTCTCCTTCGCGAGAATCCCGCGCGCCTGGAGAGCCTCGCAGAAGGGCCGGGCCGGACCCGACTCATCCTTGATGACGACACCGATCATGAGCCCTCGACCGCGAACCTCGCCCACGTGCGGCGAATCGAGGCCGCGCAGCTGGTCCATGAACCACGTTCCCAGGCGATCCGACTTCTCGACGAGCCCTTCGTCCTGGATGACCTGTAGCGCGACCCGGCCCACGGCCGCGCCGAGCGGGTTGCCGCCGAACGTCGACCCGTGGTCCCCGGGGTGGAAGACGTCCATGATCTCGTCGTTGGCCAGGATTGCGGAGACCGGGTAGACGCCGCCACCCAGCGCCTTCCCGACGATCAGGATGTCGCCCCGGTCGCCGTCCCAGTCGCCGCAGAACATGCGACCCGTACGTCCGAGTCCGGTCTGGATCTCGTCGTTCAGCACCAGGACGTTGTTGGCCCGGCAAATCTCCTCGCACGCGCCGAAGTAGCCGTCGGGCGGCACGACCACGCCGGCCTCGCCCTGCAGCGGCTCGACCAGCCAGCCGACCGTGTTCGGGGTGATCGCCGCGGCTAGCGCGTCGGCGTCGCCGTACTCGACCAGCTTGAATCCCGGCGTGAACGGGCCGAACCCGTATCGGTACTGATCCTCGCTGGAGAACCCGACGATCGTCGTCGTGCGACCGTGGAAGTTGTCCGTGCAAACGATGATCTCCGCCTGGTCCTCGGCGACGCCCTTCACCGTGTAGCCCCATTTGCGCGCGGCCTTGATCGCCGTCTCGACGGCCTCGGCCCCGGTGTTCATGGGCAGGGCGCGCTCGAATCCGGTCGCGGCGCAGAGCTCCTCGAGAAAGGGCCCCATTTGATCGTTGTGGAACGCGCGCGACGTCAGCGTGAGCTTGTCGGCCTGCTCCTTCAGCGCGGCGATGATACGGGGGTGGCGGTGCCCCTGATTGACGGCCGAGTAGGCCGAAAGCATGTCGAGGTACTTCGTGCCCTCGATGTCCCAGACCCAGCAGCCCTCCCCGCGCTCGAGCACGACGGGAAGCGGATGGTAGTTGTGGGCGCTGTAGCGTTCGACCTGGTCGAGGAAGCTGCTCGTGTCGGACATCTCGTCACCTGCATCGAATGGTGCCAGCGCGCCCGGTTCGCCGAGCCGGCGTCTCGGGACACGCACATTGAAAAGAGCGGCCGCTGCGGCGCTCGCCGCGACGACCGTGACCATCGGGAAAGCTACTCCCGACCGGGCGCCCGGCAAGTTTCCCGAGGCCGGGCGACCCGATACCGTGGGCGCATGAACTCGCCCCCCATCACGCCCGATCGCGAGGCATTCGTCCGTCTCGCCCGGCCGGGCGCTCTCGTCCCCGTCTATCGCGAGGTCGCGTTCGATCTCGACACGGCGGTGACGGCGTACGCCAAGCTTCGTGATGAGCCGTTCGGCTTCTTGCTCGAGTCGGTCGAAGGCGGTGAGCAGTGGGCGCGGTTCAGCTTTCTCGGCTCGGCCCCACGAGAGGCCTGGCGACTGGATGGCGATCGGATCCGCAGCTGGACGCCTGAGGACGGGTGGGGCGATCCGGTCCGGACAGAAGACCCGTTCCGCGACTTCGAAACGTGGATCGGACGCTACGAGCCGGTCGACGCGCCCGGACTGCCCCGCTTCTGGGGCGGCGCCGTCGGCTACTTCGGGTACGACACGGTCCGATGGCTGGAGCGGCTTCCGGATTCGCCACCGGCGGATCTCGACGTGCCGGACGCCTGCTTCATGGCGACGGACCGGGTGCTGATCGTCGACAACCTCTTTTCCCGGGCCTACGCCGTCGCCGCGGTACCGGTTCCGGAGTCGGGAACGACGGATGCGGGCCTTCTCCATGACGAGGCCGCGCGCTCCCTGGACGATTGGCTGGCGCGGCTTCACGGCGCCGCCGCGCTCCCACCCATCGACATCGCAGGCGAAGCGGAAGTGGACGTCCTCGGCAACCGATCCAGGGAGGACTACGAGGCCGCGGTCTCGAGGGTGCGAGAGTACATCGCCGCCGGCGATGCCTACCAGGTCGTCGTCTCGCAGCGTGCCTCGGCGTCGCTCGAGGCGGATCATCTGTCGCTCTATCGCGCGCTACGGCTCACGAACCCTTCGCCGTACCTGTTCCTCATCGAGCTCGACAGCATGGCCCTGATCGGGTCATCGCCGGAGACGCTTGTGCGCGTGGAGGACGGCACGGTCACGGTCCGCCCGATCGCGGGCACGCGACCGAGGGGGGCGAACCCCGCGGAGGATCGGGCCCTCGAGGAGGACCTGCTGGCCGACCAGAAGGAGCGTGCCGAGCACTTGATGCTGGTCGACCTGGGTCGCAACGACGTGAGCCGGGTCGCCCGCTCTGGCTCTGTCGAAGTGCGGCGGTTCATGACCGTAGAGCACTACAGCCACGTGATGCACATCGTGAGCGAAGTGGCGGGTCGGCTGAGGGACGGCCTGTCGGCCGTCGACGCCTTTCGCGCCTGCTTCCCCGCCGGGACGCTCACCGGAGCGCCGAAGGTCCGGGCGATGGAGATCATCGACGAGCTCGAGCCGACGCGCCGAGGGCCGTACGGAGGGGCCGCCGGATACGTCAGCTACGGCGGGGACAGCCTCGACATGGCGATCGTGATCCGCACCGTGCTCGCCGTCGATGACACCGCGTACGCACAATCAGGCGCCGGGATCGTCTACGACTCGGATCCGGGACGGGAGTGGGACGAGACGAGGCACAAGGCGCGCGTGCTGCTCCGCGCGCTCGCGGCCGTCCGCCGCTAGAGCCAGCAGCAGCGGTTCCTGCTCTGCTCCGCCCCGCCCTCCGCGAGCCAGCGGGCGATCCTCTCAGCCTGTTCCGGACCCGAGTCCTCCAGCGACACGAACAACACTCCAGGAAACTCGCGGCCCGCATGCGTGAATGCGGCGGCGAGGTCGGTGAAGTCCCCGTAGTTGCGGGTCACGACCACGCATTCGTCCTCGATCGCGCATTCGAGAAGGGTCCGCGCGTCCGCCCGACCGAAGTCCTCCTCAGAGGCATGGATCGACCTGACGCCGAGCGCCGTGAGCTCGTCCGACAGGCTCGACGGCAGCGTCCGGTCGAGGAGAAGCCAGATCAGGAGTCGAGTCCGCCCGCGAGGCGGCGATTCCGCTCGATGATCCGTCGGATATCGTTCGGCTGGGTCTCCGCGTAGGCGATCGCTTGCTCCAGCGCGACCGGCGGCACCCAGGTGAAGTGCGATTTCGCGGCGGTGAGACCGTCCGACGCGGCGGCGGATTCCGCCACGGCCACGATCTCCCAGACCTCCGGACCGCCCCGGACGGCGGCGCGGCGACCCACCGCGGTGTCGCGAAACTCGATCTCGGGAAAACGCTCGATCGCGAGCCACTCGGCGATCACCGCTCGAAGCCCCTCGGAGGGGCTCCATCCGTTATCGTCGAATCTTGTCTCGAGCGCGAGCTCGAGGTCCGGCGGTATTCGGGTACAGATCGGTCGTGGGAGCGACATGTATACATGGTATACACCGTATACGGCGGCGTCAAAGGCGATCCGGCAGACTGGCGAATGCGCCCGAACGGCGCTTTCTTTCCACGCGCACCGGCCGTTCCGGCGCGTTCGGGCCGGCGAAACCGGAGCTGACACCGTCGGGACCTCGCGGTGAGTCTGAACGAGAAGATCGGGTCGCAGATCGAAGACCCCGCGGACAAGCGGCGCTACGTCCGGGGTCTGTTCGGGGGCATCGCCGAACGCTACGACCTGACCAACGACGTCATGTCGTTGGGTCTGCACCGGCGCTGGAAGGCCCGGACGCTCGACCTGGCCGATATCCGACCGGGCCAGCGGGTGCTCGATCTCGCCGCGGGGACGGCCGATCTGGGCCGCATGGCCCTGACGAGCACCGGCGGCGATCTGGAGGTCGTCGCGGCCGACCTGACGCCTGAGATGCTGAGGGTGGGGAAACACCGTCCGGGCCCCGGACTCCTGGGCTGGGTGGGGGCGGATGCGAGCCAGCTCCCGTTCGGGGACGCCTCCTTCGACCGGGTGCTCGTCGGCTACGGGTTGCGGAACTTCGCGAACCTGAGCGCCTGCCTCGGCGAGATCCTCCGGTGTCTCGTTCCCGGCGGTCGATTCGCGTCCCTCGACTTCGGCCGCCCCCCGCTGGCGCCGGTCAGGGGCGCCTATCTCGCCTACCTCGAAGTCTCCACGCGTGTTGTCGGATGGGCGCTTCACCGGAACCCCGAGTCGTACGTCTATATTCCCGAGTCACTGCGCCGATTCCCGGGGCAGCGAGGGGTAAAG
Source organism: Gemmatimonadota bacterium (assembly GCA_029861425.1). GTDB lineage: Bacteria > Gemmatimonadota > Gemmatimonadetes > Palauibacterales > Palauibacteraceae > Palauibacter. The sequence continues at coordinate 10,521 of JAOTZH010000072.1, read as the reverse complement.
CTCGCGATGGAGCACGCGGGCTACGAGAACTGCGTATCGGTGGACGTCATGGCGGGGACGATGGGGATCAACACGGGAGACAGGCCCTCGCCGTGAGCGTGGAGCCGCCGCGGCCGGCGGCTCCCTGACCGGTCAGGCGGTGGGCTCGGCCTGGGTCTTCCAGACCGTGATCTGACGCTCGCCGCCCTCGGCCTCTTCCAGGCGGACCGTGAGCATGTCGCCGTCGTCGATCCGCAGGTCGTCGCGCATGTCCTGCGGAATCGTGATCCGTCCACCGCTGCCGACCGTGATGGACGAGTAGTACATGACGCGGAAGATCGCCATAAACCCTCCCACTTGGCCCACATCAAACAGGACGCGGGCAGGCGAGTTGATGAATAACTTTCCAAGATGGGGCAAACCGCCGAATCGGGCCAGACCGCCCCGCTCCCGACGTGGCGTCCTGGCCTGACAGCCGGTATCATCGCCGGCGTGACCACACCAGCGATCAGCCTCCAGCGCATCAACAAGCGGTTCGGGAAGAAGACGGCCGTCCGGGACCTCGACCTCGAGGTGCCCCAGGGCTCCATCTACGGCCTCATCGGCCCGAACGGCGCCGGGAAGACGACGTCGATCCGGATCATGCTCGACATCATCGGGCCCGATTCCGGCTCTGTCGCCGTGTTCGGCTCGAAGAACATCGAGGCCGAGCGCGGGCGCATCGGGTATCTCCCGGAGGAACGCGGTCTCTACGCGAAGATGACCGTGATCGAACACCTGGTCTTCTTCGGCGAGCTCAGGGGAATGAAGCGGCGCGTGGCGCGCGAGGAAGCTCTGAAGGGGCTCGAGCAGATCGGTCTCGCCGAGCGAATGAACGACAAGGTCGAGTCGCTCTCCAAGGGGATGGCGCAAAAGATCCAGTTTCTGGCCACCATTCTCCACAAACCCGAACTTCTCGTCCTGGATGAGCCCTTCAGCGGCCTCGATCCCCTCAACGTGGACCTGTTCAAGGGCATGGTCCTCGAGCGGCAGAGACAGGGGGCCACCCTGCTGTTCTCGACTCACCTCATCGAAGATGCGGAGCGGCTCTGCGAGTACGTCTGCATGATCGCCGGTGCGTCCAAGGTGCTCGACGGGCGGATCGCGGACGTGAAGGGAGCCGCCGGCCGCAACGAGATCGCGATCTCATACGAGGGGGACGGGGCGTTCCTGGAGGCTCCGGGGCTGGTCGATCGCGTGGCCGATCACGGGCAGTACGTCGAGGTACGGCTTCGCGAGGGCGCGGACCCGCAGGAGTTGCTCCGGCGCGCGGTGAACGGAGGGACCCGGCTGTCCCGCTTCGAGCTGGTCGAACCCTCGCTCCGCGAGATCTTCATCGACAAGGCCACCGAGGCCGGGCTGTCTCCTGAGGACGCGTCGGAGGACCAGGAGGTGGCCGCTTGAACCCGTTCACTCCCAAGGTCCTCGCGGTGATGCGCCGCGAGTTCATGCAGAGGGTGAAGACCAAGTGGTTCCTGATCTCCACCATCGGGCTTCCGGTCCTCATGATCGGGATGTTCGTGCTCGTCGGTTTCTTCATCACGAGCTCGCAGGACCAGGAAGAGACGGTCTCCGTCGGCGTGATCGATCCTTCGGGCGCGGTCGCGGACTTTCTGGTGGAGGAACTGCTCGCAGACTCCGTTCTCGCCTCTCGCGTCGGGGAGCTCGACGCCGCGAGTGAGGAGGAGGTCCGAACCGAGCTCACGGACTCGGACTACGACCATTTCTTCCGGCTGCCTCCCGACGTCGTGAACGGCGAGGACAACGGAACAGCGCGGATCTTCGCGCGGGACAATGTCCTGCCGGCTACACAAAGCGCCTTGAGAAACGGTCTTCGGCGGGCCCTGCTGAGAGCGCGGCTGAGCGAGGCCGGGCTGGAGAACGTGGACGCGGAAAGCCTGCTCCAGACCACCTCGATCGGCGTGGTGAACGTGTCCGGGTCGGGCGAGGCGAGATCGCAGGAGCTCTTCCAGGGGATCAGCTTCGCGATCGCGTTCCTGTTCTACATGGTGCTTCTCATCTACGGGCAGATGATCATCCGCTCCATCATCGAGGAGAAGGCCTCGGATATCGTGGAGGTGATGGTCTCGTCACTACGGCCGTGGGAGTTGATGCTCGGGAAGATCGTCGGGGTCGGGGCGGTGGGACTCGCACAGATCGGAGTGTGGGTCCTGGTGATCATGGTCGCCGCCATCTTCGGGCTCTCGACGGCCGGGGCTGCGCTCACGGACATCGGGATCGACATCACGGCTCTTTCGATCCCATGGGGCACGATCGGCCTCGTGCTCACCTTCCTCGTGCTGGGTTATCTGCTCTACGCCGGGATGTTCGCCGGGGCGGGCGCGACGATCAGCAACGAGACGGATGCGCAGCAGGTGGCATTGCCGGTGACGATGTTGATCATCGTTCCCTTCATTTCGGTCCAGGGAGTGATCGGAAGCCCCAACGCCGCGTGGGCCGTCGTGATGTCGATCGTCCCGTTCTTCAGCCCGCTCGTGATGCCCTCACGGCTGCTCGTGACGAACGTTCCGTTCTGGCAGACGGCACTCTCGGTGGTGCTGCTCGGCGCGTTCGTCCTTTTCGCGGCCTGGGTCGCCGGACGGATCTACCGGGTCGGAATCCTGATGAAGGGACAGCGCGCCAATCTGCCCGAGGTCGTCCGGTGGGTCCGTCACGGCTAGCGCGCGTCGCGGCCCGATGCCGAGCCCTCGCGGTCGGGTCGACCGTCCTCTTCTCCGCCGGAAGCACAGCCTGTAGCGACGGAGCCCCGTCGCTGATCCTCGCGGCGACCACATCCACCTACGACTCGGGACTGCTCGAGTCGCTGGTGGGCGACTTTCAGTCATCCCATCCGGAGCGCTCCGTCAGGACAATCGTGGTGGGGAGCGGCGAGGCCCTGGAGCTGGGGAAGCGTGGAGACGTGGACGTCCTCATCGTTCACGCCCCCGCCGCCGAGGACCGGTTCGTTCGTGAGGGACATTCGGCCCGCCGCACACCGCTGATGATCAACGGGTTCGTGCTCGTCGGACCGGAGGGGGATCCAGCGGGCGTGTCGGGCCTCGACCCGGTGGCCGCGCTCGGTCGCATCGCCTCGCTGGGAGCTGCGTTCGTCTCGAGGGGCGACAGCTCCGGCACCCATGAGAGAGAGCTCGCGTTGTGGCGCGAGGCGGGCGTCACCCCGGAGCGGCCCTGGTACCTCGAGACCGGGCAGGGACAGGGCACGAGTCTCCAGGTCGCGAGCGAGAGGGAAGCCTACGCGCTCACGGATCGCGCGACGTTCGACGTGCTGTCGAGCATCCTCGATCTCGAACCGCTCGTCGAGGGCGGCCCATCTCTTCTGAATCCATACTCCGTCATCGTGCCGACGCGGGCGGCCCACGCGGTCGAGGCGGGCGAGCTGGCCGATTGGCTGACGTCGGAGGCGGGCAGACAATCGATCGAGTCGTTTCGGCTTCCGCGTACGAACCGCCCGCTTTTCACACCCGTAGGCCCGGAGGCAGCCGGGGGGCCCTGAGCGCAGGAACGGGTCGGCGTCCTTGAAGGCCCGGCATGGCTGCCCCCAGATTGCCCGACGGCGGGCCTCCCCCCACACGGAGAGTCGGTGGATCCCCTTCTCGAAGCTCTACGCCTGATCACGTCCGGAGACGTCTACGTCTGGGACGTGATCATCAGTTCGCTGCGGATCAGCGGTCTGGCGCTGGCGGTAGCGATCCTCATCGGGCTTCCGATCGGCGTGGGGATCGGCTTCTCGAAGTTCCGCTCCCGTGGATCTCTCGTCGCCGTCATCAACACGGGGCTGGCCCTGCCGCCGGTCGTCGTCGGGCTGGCCGTGTTTTTGTTGCTGTCGCGCCGCGGGCCCATGGGCGAGCTCGATCTCCTGTACACGCCACTCGCCATGATCCTGGCCCAGGCCGTGATCGCCGGTCCATACATCGCCGCGGTCAGTCTCGCGGCGGCGGAGACGGTACCCGCCGACGTGCGTCTTCAGGCGCGTGCACTCGGGGCCAGCCGGGTGCAGGCCACGCTCCTTCAACTGCGCGAGATCCGGGCGTCGCTCGTGGCCGCCGTCGCGGCGGGCTTCGGTGCGATCATCAGCGAGGTGGGAGCCGTGATGATCGTCGGCGGCAACATCCTCGGCGAGACCCGCGTCCTGACCACCGCGATCGTAACCGAGACGCGCAGAGGCAACTTCGAGGTCGCGATCGCGATGGGCATCGTCCTGATGGGGCTGGCGCTATATGTGAACGTGCTGCTGCTATTGCTGGGCCGGCGGTCTCCACGTCGTCCGGTGCCCGCGTGACGGCCGACACGGCGGGGGGGGAAGCGCTGATCTCGGCTCGTGGCCTTCGAAAGGACTACGGGTCGAAACCGGTTATCGATCTCGAGGCTCTCGAGCTCCGACACGGCGAGCTACTGGCAGTCCTGGGTCCCAACGGAGCCGGGAAGTCCACGCTTCTTCGGCTGCTCTCCATGCTCGAGAAACCGACGTCGGGACGCGTGCTGTATCGGGGCGAGAGCGGGTCCGGCGCCGAGGCGAAGCTCCGGGCCTCATCCGCGGTCGTCTTCCAGCGCCCCCACTTCTGGCGCGACACCGTCGCATACAACATCGGACTCGGCCTTCGCCTGCGCGGCGTGCGCCGGGGCGAGACCGACCAGCGGGTCCGCCGCGTCTGCGATGATCTCGGGATCTCGGATCTCCTGCTGTCGAACGTCGTCTCCCTGTCCGGCGGGGAGGCGCAGCGCGTCGCGCTGGCGCGCGCCCTTGTGGTCGAGCCCGACGTGCTGTTCCTCGACGAGCCGACGGCGAACCTCGACTCAGAGGCCCGACTAGATCTGCGGACCGACCTCGAGAACATCGCGCGCCGCCGCACCTCCGGCGTGCTGCTCATCACGCACGACCGCAACGAAGCCTTCCACCTCGCCGACCGAATCGCGGTGCTCAGGGATGGCCGGCTCGTGCAGGTGGGATCGCCCGCGGACCTCTACGAGGACCCGGCCGACCCCTATGTCGCCCGCATGACCGGGGCGGAGCTCACGATTTCGGGGCACGTGATGGCCGCGGAAGGCCGGACGCTGACAGTCGACGCGGACGGGGTCTCGCTCTCGGTGGTCGGCCGCGTGGAAGTCGGTGAAGCCGTGAAAGTGGCCTACCGCCCCGAGGACCTGATTCTCACTCCAGCCGACGGAGCGCTCGAGGAGAGCAGCACGCGAAACCTCCTGTCAGCGGAGATCACTCAGCGGAAGGACCTCGGAGGGCTCGTTCGACTGCGGCTCGCGGGACCGCCCGAGCTGGTGGCGCTGGTCACGCGGAACGCGGCGGAGGAGCTCGGTCTGGATGCCGGCGTCCACGTCAGGGTCCGCGCGAAAGCGACCGCGCTGCACGCCTACCCGGCCGCCGGCGGATCAGCTCCCTCCGCTGCCGGTCCAGATGACGATGGCGCCGCAGCGTCCGACTGAGCCGCCGAACTCGGCGGGCACCTCCGACGCGCTGCGATAGACCTCCATCCCGGCGATCTCGCTCGGGTGGACGAAGTTGTCGATCGACTCGCTCGAGCTGGCGTTGTCCCGGATCACGCGAATCCCGTCCACGTAGACATTCGAGTTCACGCAGCCGTTCTGCCCGGTAAACGAGCCCAGGCTAGGGTTGCCGCGCCGCATGATGACCACGCAGTTGCGGGTCCCGCCCGAGCAATCGATCTGGACGCCGGGGATCCACTGAAGGATGTTCGTCACGCGAGATGGCATCAGACGATCGATGTCCTCCACGTCGAGAAACACGCCGTTTCCTACCTTCTCGCCGATCTCCTGCCGCTCGTAGAAGCCGCGTGTCTCGAGGCGCGCGTCCCGCACGACGGTCACCACGAGCGGTTCCAGCTCGATCGGGTCGGCGCTGAGATTGAACCGCACGTCGACGGTGCGACTCCCCGGCACGTTCACGATCTGCTCCGTCCGGTCGTAGGCCAGGTGCTCGACAACGACGCGGTAGACACCCGGCGTCAAATCCGAAAACGCGAAGCGTCCGTTCCCGTCCGAGAGCATCGCCTGGTCGTCCCCGACGAGCTGGAGCTGCGCCGCCTCGATCGGGCGGTCGGTGGCGCGATCCGTCACCACGCCGACGATCCGTCCCGGAAACGCCGCATCCCCCCGGATCGCGCCCGCATCCACCGTGATCTCGAAGTCCCAACCAGCCGGCGGACCCGGCTCGATCCGGACCATCGTGCGCTCGCTCGAATGGTCCGCGAAGCCGGCGGTGACCGCCAGCTGAGTGTTCGTCGGAAGCCCGCAGAGGACGTACGCGCCTCCGTCGTCGGCCTCCGCGCTCCGCGCGTTGCGCTCGCCGTCGGGACCCGCCCAGGAGGCGACAATGCGCGCGTGAGGTATCGTCACGTCCGCATCCCGCTCCTTCACCAGCCCCGCGATCCCGGTCTCGACGTCGTAATCGAGACCAGGACACTGGACGACCTCCTGAGCGACGACGCCCTTTGGTCCGGCCAGAGCCAGAAGCCCGATGGCGCCGCACCGCATGGAGTTTCGAACCCTGCTCTTCATCACATCCCGGTCTGCTGAACATGCCGCGCGTCGGCTGTGACGCGCCGTGATCAAGCTAATGCACGGGCTCCGGTAGAGGGATCCACACATGGGGAGACCTGCGGACTAAGGAGTCCCCAGGTCGAACAGGATTGCCGCGGCTCCCGTCTCCTCGACCACTTCGGCGGATCCGCCGGGCGAACGTGTCTCGAGGGCCGCGATCATGCGGTCCCGCTCGATCCGCCCATAGCCCCACCACTCGTGCGCGAACACCAGCCAGACGCGGCCGGTTCGCGGCAGTTGGGAGAGGTCCCGGGCGATCGCCTCATCCTGGCCGGACAGGAACCCGCCTCGGACGATCGAACCGGGCTCGACGCGGCAGGACTCGCACGTGCGCTCGTAGAAGAGGTAGGCGTGCTGGGCCCCGCTGTGGAGGTATATGACATCGCCCGGCTCCGCGTTCGCCACGACATGCTGCAGGACTGGTCGGAGCTCTTCCCGCCCGGGCTGTGCGAGCCACTGAGCGAGAATCACCGATGAGCAGACGACCAGAAGCGTTCCGGCGGCGAAACCGCCGAGCCGGGCCACGGCGCGGGCGGGGCCTGGAGGTGCGTCGGCCGGCGTGCCGCCGGCGACCGGTCGGGAGCTGACCGCCGCTTCGAGCCCCCAGGCGATCAGGACGATCGTGGCCGGGACGAGAAAGAGAATCAGCCTGCCCTTGAACGGATACAGCCGTATCGCCGCCGCCAGCAGGGCCAGCAGGACCGGCATCGCGACGAGCACGTAGCGCCGGCGGTCGCGTCCCCAGGCAACCACGCCACCAGCCATTGCCACGACGCCGCCGATCCAGAAGGCGGCGGTTCTCAGCGGGCTATCTGTCTCGGTGAAATCGAACACGCCCCTTATCCACCCGGTGAACGCGTGGGCGTACCAGCCCAGATCGGCGACCGAAGTCGGGGGGAGCGGCATGAACCCCTCGACCCAGAATCTCGCCATGAGGGGGCTGCGCGAGACGTCTCGGGCGGTCAGCCAGTATGCCACCGCGAACGAGACGCCCCAGAGCGCACCGACTGCCGCCAGCCGACGAAGACGATCCCCGCGAAGCGCGAACCCCGAGAAAACGCGCCTTTCCTCGGTAGGGGCGACTGCCGGATCGATCGCGAGATCGACGGGCGTCAGCGACAGGAACAGCACCACGCCGGGAAGCACGAATACGAGGGGGTGCGAGAACCAGACGCCGAGGGCGCCGGCGAGGGCGAGAGCGATCCAGGCCGCCGAGCGATCGTCCTCATCCGCCATCAGACCCAGAAGAGGCAGCAGACACGCGAGCAGCACGTCGAAGGAGTACTGCTTCACCTCGGCCGAGTAGTACGTGAGCGACGTCGACAGCGCGAACAGCGTGAAGGCGAAGACGGCGGCGCCCGGGGACAGGAGACGGCGGGCGAGGACCGCGAAGACCGCCAGCGCCGCGAGCCCCGCAACGAACGGCCAGAAGCGAAGCGCCAGCTCGGAGGTCCCGAACGGGAGGACGGCCAGCTTTTCGAGCCACAGGAAACCCAGCGGAGCCGCCTGGTTGAAGTCCAGGGCCGCGGACAACTCAGAGAAGGAGCGCTGGTCGATGTTGAGGGCGATCATCGCTTCATCGAGCCAGAGCGACCTGCCCGATAGAAAGTGCGCGAAACGGCCCCCGACTCCGAGAAGCATGGCGAGGAGGAACACGCGGTCCGGGACTCGACTACGCGGCTCGGTCGGAGCGTTCAGCGGTTCCGTCATGGCGGCAACCTCGGCGGCCCGGACGGGGCGAGCAAGGCAGCCCTCGTGGCATTTCCCGCCCCTCGCGCGTTAACTTGTCGAGTCCTGCGCAAGCACGGGGTTCCGCGTGGGGTTTCGTGTTTCACGATCTTTCATCGAGGTGTCGAAGTGGTTCGGAGTCGAACGATCTTCCCCGTCTTCATGGTCGTCGGGATGACGGTTCTCACCGGGTGTCTTCTCGACCTCGATACGGGGCCCGGCTTCGGCCTCCTCCAGTCCGTCGTGGCCACGGCACAGGCGCTCCCCGAAGAGGTCCGGGCATCCGGCGGCACCGCGACGGCCACCGTCAGCGGACAAATCGTCGGGAAGCTCCCGTGCGATGAGGTCCTCGGGGAGGTCAAGGAAGACGGCAGCGCGCTCCGAGTGACGATCACGCTCAGAGCCGACCGGCAGGTCTGCAACGGGATCGCCCCCACGACGTTCTCCTTCATCGCGAACCTGCTGAACCTCGACCCGGGCGAGCGCCCGCTCAGGGTCGAGTACCGGTATGTCGGCTTGGATGGGAACAATGGCGTGCGACTCGACACGGCAGTGGTGGTCGGCGGTTAGGACCTAGCCGAGCAGCGTCCCCTGCGCGTCCGTTGCAGACGGCACCTCGTGACACACCCGGCAGCGCGCTTCGTAGCTCTCAGAGCCACCGACCTGAATGGTCGGCCCCTCGGCGGCCGCCGGTTTCCCGTCTATCAGCCGCTGGTTCCTGGTGGCCAACTCGCCGCACACCACGCAGATCGCGTGCAGCTTGTCGATGCGCTCGGCGCGGGCCAGCAAGGGTCCCATGGGTCCGAACGGCTCGCCACGGAAGTCCATGTCGGTGCCGGCGAGTATCACGCGGCACCCGCTGTCGGCGAGCACATCGGCGACCCGGGCGATCCCGTCATCCATGAACTGGACCTCGTCGACGGCCACGACCTGCGTATCGCCCTTCACCTGCTCCGCCACCTGGACGGACGTCGAGACGGGATATGCGAAGATCTTCTCGCCGTCATGCGAGCTCACGTGACGGATGCCGCTGTACCGGTCGTCCAGATGGGACTTGAAGACCTGCACCGTGCGTTTCGCGATGATCGCCCGACGCACACGACGCATCAGCTCTTCGGATTTCCCGGAGAACATCACGCCGGTCACGACCTCTATCCAGCCGTCGCTCTCGCCCGGCAACGGCCGGCTCCTGCGGCCAGGGGTTAGACGGGGGACCACCGCCTGCTCAGTCGAGCGGGGTGGATTCGGCCAGGAGGCCGGAGAGATCGGCGTTCGTCATCGCCGTCAGGGCGCGCGTGGCCTCGGCGACCGAACCGCTCTCGTGCCCGACCCACCGGGGCCTCGCGAACGGGTCCTCGAGGCAGACGAAGTAGATCCTGGCGGCCGCCGGTGTGTCGGGTTGCCCCCCCGATACGTAGGCCTCCCACTCGATGAGCCCCTCGTCCATGAACTTCCGCGAAAGCGCGTCCCTGGAGTTCATGGCCATCACACCTTGACCGACTTCGCGAGCAACTCGCGGAGATCCGATTCGCTCAGCTCCTCGACCGCCTCGTCCGGGACCTTCGAGACCCCCACCGGGGCCTGCGTATACCGCTGCGGCGTGCTGACGTCCTCGGGGGTCCGGAACATGACCAGCAGTCGTGGAGACTGCTGAAGCGTGCCCGAATGAAGGCAAAGCTCCGCCTCCCATTCGGTTCCCGATTCGCTCGTGAAGCGCTTCTTCGCGCTGTCCGCGGCGCCGTCCATGCGGAACACGAGCTTCTTGAGCAGTGCGAGGGACATCTGTCTCGGTCGTTCGGATCCATACGGGTCGCGCCGGCAGGTGGCCCTCCGGCGCGGTTTCGCGGCGACAACGTAGTGCCGGCTCCGTGATTGTGGAACACCGGGACACCCCCTCTATTTCCCCTGGACGTCCCCGTCGTGAATCCTTGCGCCGAGAGTCTTCGATGCCCCGCTTGTGTCGCGTCTTCCGCAGCTTCGTCCCTGTCGTACCGTTCGCCATGACCGCGCTTTCGACCACGCCGCTGGCGGGCCAGACGCTGAGGATCGAAGAGATCGACCGGCTGGCGGATGAGCAGGTCGACGAGGCGTTCGCTCGTTTTGGCGAGCTCTTGTCGTTGCCGAACGACGCGAACTACCCCGACGACATCCTGCGGCTGACGGAGTGGCTGGAGGGCGCGTTCG
>JAOTZH010000245.1 GCA_029861425.1 Gemmatimonadota bacterium | reverse complement strand
CAACCCCTCGATCGCGTCGATCACCTCGCTGCCGTCGGATGCGGTTTCGCGCTGAGAGGTGAGGGTCGAACCGTCGGTGGTCGAGACCAGCTGCACCGAGAAGACGTACCCATCGCCCGCCTGGCTGATCTGGCCCTGAACGACCGCGCCGGCGCCCTCGCGCCGAGCCAGTTCCTCGGCGACATCAGCGGTCAGCGCCTCCGACGGGTCCCGCTCCATGCGCTCCAGCGCATCGCCGATGAGAGACCGGTCGGCAAGCTTGATCGCCCCCGACTGCGAAAGATCCACCCTCAGGGCCTCCGTGGCGGCCGCGCCGATCTCCGGATCGGCCGAGTCGAAGTCCGCCAGGACGACGAGGGCCTGGTCCTCGATCACCCCTCTCGCCTGGAGAGTCGCGGCCGGCCCCACACCCATGGATCTCGAGACGAGCCAACCGGCCGTAAGCAGCCCGAGCACCGCGAACACCCCGACGCCGCCGAGAATCGCGTTCCGCCAGCTGAAGAGATGCCGGCCCGCGGACTCGGCTGACGACACCGTGTCCGCGTCCTCTGAAATCGCCTCGTTCGCATCGTCTTCGACGGGGTCCGCGGCCCTCGGCCGCTTCGCCACGCCTTCCTGGACGAATGCCGTCGCCAGCACGATCGGAAGCCCGATGATCAGCGCAAAGAGAGCAAACGAAGCAGACCAGTCGGGAAGGCTGAGCGCCCCCGCCATCGTGTCCACGACCTGAAGGACGAGCCATGAGGCGCCCAGATAGATGGCCAGTACCTGCCAGAGGGACCGCCGGTGGATCTCGCCGATGAGGCTCTTCATCACCCGATCTCCCTCAGGATCTCTTCGAGACGCGCCTGAGCGGCTCGGACCCGCAGCTGTAGCTCGTCGTCCGCTTCGGCCCACAAGTCCACGAAGCGAGCATAGTAGCCGGCCGCTTCCTGCAACTCGCCCTTCTCGTCGTGCAACTGCCCGAGGCGTTCGAGCGCCCACGCCCTGTGCCGCGAGTCGGCCCCGAACCCGATCGCGTCAGGGGCGTCCACGTATCGGGCAAGCAGCGCGATGGCAGAATCCGGGACGCCGGCACGGTCGTAGACCCGACCCAGCTGCGGACAGCGATGCCGACAGGGCTTCGCCTCCGCCAGACGCTGTGCAGCGACCGCGTCCTCGAAGCGCCCCTCCGCCAGGGCGAGCTCGGAGCGGGCCCGATGCCAGCCCTCATCCCACACGACGCCCAGCGGTTCCACGACGTCCGACTCGTAGGCGGCAATCAGCTCGCGCGCTTCGGCGGTGCGACCGACCCGGGCCTGGAACTCCGCAAGCCGGGTGTAGGGTCGGTTGAGCGGTTCGATCCCATCGAGCGGATGGCTCGCTACTGCATCGTCCACGAGCTCGATCGCGCGATCCTCGGAGCCTCGCACATCCAGTTCGGTGAAGGCGATGTCCAGGGTTCGGTTCAGGTACTCCGCGGGTCGTCCGTCGCGATCGAGCTCGACCAGATCGGCAAGGTCCTCCCGCCGCTCCTCCTCCAGTTGCCCGCGCATGGCGGTCACGGCGCCGTCCGGACCAGCCCCCACCGAATCGACCAGAGCCTGCAGGGCCGTCCAGTCGCGGGTCGAGCGCAACCGAGCGGCAGGGGCGTTCACCGTGAAAAAGGGCCTGTCCGCGTAGGAGGGGTCGACGGTCGCCCCGACCTCCTCGACTTCGTCGAATTTGCCCTGACCGGCCAGCCCTCGAAGCAGGTTCACGCTAAGAAAGAAGTCGGCCGAGGACGCCTCGATGCCGCGTCGCGCCGCCTCCTCCGCTTTCTCGAACTCCTCCATGTCCGCGTACTGCACGGCCAGGTTGTTGAGCAACGGGCCTGATTCCGGGAACTGCTCGACCCCCCTTTCGTACACGGCCAATTCGCGGGCCAGGTCTCCGGTGACCGAACGGTGGTAGATCGCCTCCGCCCGCACCCTCTCGAACTCGGTGAGGCGGTCCCGATGTACCCAACCCTTCGTCGCCGCCTCGATCTCGTCCGCGCGCACGTCCGCAGGATTCCCCGGGTTCCCGAGAGACGTCGCGATGCGACGCCAGGCCGCCGCGAACGCCGTGTCGATCGCGACCGCTTCGTACAGGAGCTCCACCCCGGTGTCCCGGTCGCCGCGCCCGAACGCCGCGTCCCCCTCCTGGTACTTCTGCAGCGCTTCGAGAGACCCTGTCGTCAGACGCGCCAGGCCCGGGCTGGACTGCACTGACCTCAGCGATTCGCCGAGCCGTTCGCGGACGCCCTTCGAGAGACGGTCGATCGCGTCGATGATCTCGGTCTCGTCCTTCGCGGACTCGCGACGAGATGCGAGGATGGAACCGTCAGCCGCCGAGACGATCTGGGCGGTGAGCACGTAGCCGGCACCGGCGGCATTCACCTCGCCACCGACCACCGCCTTCACGCCCTCGCGCGTGGCGAGCTCACGAGCGAGGGCGAGATCGAGCGGGGTATCCGGATCACGCCGCATGCGCTCCAACGCATCCGCGATGTCGTCCGGGCTCATCAGCGTGACGGTCGGCGACTCCGCCAGGTCCGTCCGCAACGCCTCGGTCGCGGTGCGCGCGAGGGCCGCGTCGCCCGAGCCCGCTGTCATCTCCGCGATGAGGATCGGGTCTCGTTCGTCGAGCACCCCCGAGGCGACCAGCGTCCCCGCGGGCCCGATCCCGGCGGTCCGCATGAACAGGTACCCCGCGGTAAGAAGCCCCATCAGAGCGAAGGCGCCGACACCGCCGAACACCGCGTTCCGCCACGTCAGGACCTTGTGGTGTCCCTTTGGCTCGGGAGGGGGAGGGGGCTCGACCTCGCCCGCGTCCGCGAGCGACGGTTCGGGCGCCTCGGGCTCCCGCGACGTCATCCCTTCCTGGACGAAAGCCGTCGCCATGACGATCGGGAAGCCGAGGATGAGCAGGACGAGCGAGAACGGGCGAACCCAGTCGGGAAGCCCGGCGGCCTCGGTGAGCTGCTCGACGACCTGCAAGGCGATCCATGAGCCGGCCAGGTAGATACCGAGAACCTGCCAGAGCGATCGGCGGTGAACTTCCCGGACGAGGTTCTTCATTGGCTCGCGCCTCCCAGCTGATCGAGCCGTTGTCGAGCCACACCCACCCGCGGCTGAAGGACCTCATCCGCTCGGTCCCAAAGCGTCACGAACTCCGTGTACACGCGCGCCGCGTTCCCGGAGTCTCCCTCGGCGTCGTAGAGCTGGGCGAGTCTCTCGAGCGCAGGCCCCTTTTCGAACGAATCCCGGTTCTGCCTGAAGAAAGCCGGATCCGCCAGGTACGCCTCGTATTCTCGGATCGCCGACTGCCGGTCGCCGAGGCCATCATGGATACGGGCGCGTCCCAGGCTCGCGTCCAGCGCACACCAGCCCGGGCACTGGCCTTGATACTCGTCCCACAACCGCATGGCCTCCTCCAGCCGACCGTCGAGGGTCGCAAGCCGCGCGTCGATCGCCCGTCGGGAGTCGCGGCCGTTGGTCCCGAGCTGCTCCGGAGGGATGGCTCGCTTCCATTCTTCATAGATCGTGACAGCCTCCGCACCGCCCCCGAGGGCCGCGAGGTCCGGGAGCCAGTCCTCATATACGAGATCGGGTCCCGAGAGAGTCCCCTGGTTCACCGCGTAGGCGGCGAGCAGACCGCTTACGGCCGCCGCGGTGTCGCCGCGGGCGGCGGCGAGGCGCGCGCGGGTTCGGGCCAGGCGCATCGGGTGGGCCGGTCCCCCCGGCGCCAGGTCGAAGTCCTCGATGTGGCGCTCGGCCTCCGCTAGGCGTCCACGAATCGAGGCCAGCAGGAAGGCCTGTTGCGCGGATCGTCTACGTTCGACGGGGGTGACCGCTCCCTCCAGGTACCCGCCGGCGAGCTCGCTGGCACGATCATAATCGCCCGCCGAGATCGTCATCTGGACGCGCGTGTGCTCGAAGACGGACGCTGCCTCGGGCAGGGCCGCGAGCCCCGAGTCGAGAGCGGCGTGCATCTCCGGGATCTTCCGCAGATTCAGTCGGATGCGGGCGAGATTCAGGAACGCGACCTCGAACGGGAGTGCCTCCAGACCGGTGACGAAGAGTTCCTCCGCCTCCTCGAGTCGGCCACGCGACCAGTAGAGAAGTCCGAGGTTGTTCAGGCCCGCGATGTTCTGTGCATCGATCTGCAGGAGGTTCTCGAACGCCCGGATCGCCGCGTCCCGATCGCCGCGCACCAGCTCCTCGTAGTCCGCCTCGGCGAGATAGCGCTCGCTATCGGGCAGTCGCTCGCGCAGCTCGTAGGCTCGCATGTACGCGGCGACCCGGTCGCCCGGGCGAACCCTCGCGTTCCCCAGCATGGTGGCGAGCTTCCTGTGCGCCATCGCGAACTCGGGGTCGAGCACGGTAGCGCGCTCGAAAAGCTCTATCGACGCGAGGTCGTCGCCCGCGATCATCTCCGCGCGGGTGTAAAGCTGAAGCGCCTCGAGCGAGGCCGTCGTCACCTCGTTCAGGGCCGGGCCACCCTGGACGCTACGCAGCGACTCGCCGGAT
>JAOTZH010000071.1 GCA_029861425.1 Gemmatimonadota bacterium | reverse complement strand
CGCCCTCCGCAGCCTCTTGCCGTACTTCCGCCCATACCGACGCGGCGTGGCGGCCGGTCTGGGGCTCGTGGTCGTCGGAAACGTCTTCGTCGTCGCCGGCCCATACGTCCTCAAGGTCGCGATCGACACGCTCACCACGGACCTGCGGTCGGACCTGATCTTACGATATGCGATCCTGATCGTGGTGGTCGCGATTCTCGGCGGCATCGCCCGCTACGCGATGCGCGAGCTGTTGAACGGGATCAGCCGGCGGATGGAGACGGACATTCGGGCCGCTCTCTTCGATCATGTCATGCGTCTGCCGCCCGAGTTCTTCGACCGATGGCGAACGGGCGACCTGATGAGCCGCTCCACGAACGACGTTCAGGCCGTCCGGATGGTCGCGGGGCCGGCGATCATGTACGCGGTCAACACGATCGCCGTGGCCACCTTCGCCCTCGCCCTCATGATCTGGATCGACGCGAGGCTCACCCTGTTCGCCATGATCCCGATGGTCCTTCTGCCGCCGGTGGTCATGGTTTTCGGGAAGCGGATCCACCACAGATTCGAGAAGATCCAGGCTCAGTTCTCGGAGCTCTCGAACTTCGCGCAGGAGAACCTCGCCGGCGTTCGGATCGTCAAGGCGTATGCCCGCGAGGACGCACAGGCCGGGCATTTCGAGGGCCTGAATCACGAGTACAAGTCACGCAATCTGGCGCTGGCGCGCGTATGGGGGGCCTTCCACCCGTCACTGATCCTGTTGACGGGAGTCGGCGCGGTCGTCGTTCTCTGGTACGGCGGCGGACAGGTCATCCGGGGGGCGATCACCGTCGGTGACTTCGTCGCGTTCTCGTTCTATCTCACTCAGCTCATGTGGCCGATGATCGCCCTGGGCTGGGTTACCAACCTCTTTCAGCGTGGGGCGGCGTCGATGGGGCGCCTCAACGAGTTGTTCGAGATCGAGCCGGAGATACGGGACCCGGAGTCGCCGGTGACGCTCTCGACCGTCCGCGGCGAGATCGAGTTCGACAAGGTCAGCTTCCGCTATCCCGGGACGGAGTCGGACGTCTTGAGCGGGGTGTCGTTCCGCGTGGAACCCGGGCAAACCGTCGCGATCGTCGGAGCCACCGCTAGCGGCAAGTCGACGCTTGCCCGCCTGATTCCCAGGCTCTACGACGTGACGGAGGGAGCGGTGCGGGTCGACGGCGTCGACGTGCGCGAGCTTGCGCTCGCCGAGCTACGGGACGCGGTCGCGCCCGTTACTCAAGAGCCGTTTCTGTTCAGCATGCGCCTGTCCCGGAACATCGCGCTCCCGACCGGCGATGGCGCTCCACAGGACCCGTCGAGGCTCGACCAAGCGGTGGATGTGGCGCAGCTCCGGAAGACGCTCGCCGTCCTTCCGAACGGGCTCGACACCCGTCTCGGTGAGCGTGGGATCAACCTCTCCGGCGGTCAGAAACAGCGGGCTACCCTGGCCCGCGCCGTATATCGCGACGCCCCGATCCTGATCCTCGATGACGCGCTGTCCGCCGTGGATGCGAGGACGGAGAGGGCCATCCTGAGCGGCCTTCACGACTACATGGCGGGGCGGACTTCGGTGATCGTCTCACACCGGGTGTCGGCCGTCCGGGAAGCGGATCTGATCCTGGTGCTCGAGAACGGGCGTGTGGTCGAACGCGGCGTGCACGAACAGCTCATCGCCGCCGGTGGCGTCTACGCCCGGCTGCTCGAGCGGCAACTCCTGGCTGAGGAGTTGGAGGGGGCCGATCCGCTCCTGGCGGCGGGCTCGACCGGGTAGGCGCTACGTGCCGGCACGCCCCTCGGTCCAGAATCCGATCATCTTGTAGGCAAGCTTCGCCGCCGCGAACGCCGAGGACTCCTCGCCGCGCCGGGGCGCGAGTTCCACAACGTCCGCGCCCACCACGTTTCGGGTGGCAAAGACCGGCGCGAGCAGCGCCATGGCATCCCGCCAGGTCCCGCCGCCCGGCTCGGGCGTGCCCGTCGCGGACATCATACCAGGATCGAAGAAGTCCACGTCGAACGTGACGTACACGTTGTCGGAGAGCCCCTCCATCGCTCGCTCGACCCAGTCGTCGGACTTCATCTCATGGGCGAATACGGTCGTGACTCCACGATCACGGATCACGTCACGGTCCTCGGACGTGAGGGATCGAATCCCGACCGCGACGATGCCCGCACCGGCCAGACCGGGACCGGAATCGGCGTGATCGAGGATCCGGCGCATCACGCAGGCGTGATTCCAGGGAGTCCCGTGATACTCGTCACGAAGGTCGGAGTGGGCATCGAACTGCAGAATCGAGAGATCTCCGGCAAGACGGTCGATCCACGCGGTAGCGGGAGCGCTCGTGATCGAATGCTCGCCCCCGAGGCCGATCACCAGGCGGTCCCCGGCGACTTCGAGCAGGTCATCGTAGAGGGCCCGCAGCTCCCGGATCGCCGTCTCGGGTCCCGCACGGCTCATGTCGACCGACGGGAGGGTGCAGATCCCGACGTCGACCGGCTCGCGATCCAGTTCCTCGTCGTACCACTCCACGTAGCGCGAGGCCTCGAGTATCGCCGCCGGCCCGAATCGCGTACCGGGGCTCCAGCTCGTCGTCGCATCGTAGGGAATGGGAAGGACGACGACTCCCGAAGCATCCCAGCCGGAATGCTCGGCGTCGAGCGCCATGAAGTTGGCCGGAGGCTCCCAGCGGTGGGAAGACAGCTCGTCGGGCAAGAACACCTGCTGTCAGGTCCGCGGCGTCAGTGGACGCAGTCGGGGCAATACCCTTCCAGCTCGAGCCGGTAGCCGACCACATCGAAGCGAGTCATCTCCTCGAGCCCCTCCATCCACCTCGTATGTCCGACGCCCTCGATGTCCTCAACCCGTCCGCACGACAGACACCTGATGTGCTCGTGTTCGTCCGTCCGGCTGTCATACCGGGCCGGGCCGGGCCCCAGCGCTAGCTTCCGCGCGACTCCACAGCTCACGAAGGCCTCCAGGGCCTTGTACACGGTCGCGAGGCTGATGTCGGGCACATCGTCGCGCACGCTTGTGAAGACGTCATCGGCCGTCGGGTGGCTCGTTGTAGCGGACAGTGCGTCGTAGACGGCGGCGCGCTGGGTCGTGAATCGATGTCCCCGTGATTCCAACGCGACGCGCAGGAGGTCCGGGGAGACGCGGTGCGGAAGTAGGCCTTCGGAGCTCAATCTCGAAACTCTGGGAACGACTCTGCGTTGTGGGACGCCACGGCCCCTGCGTTCCGTCGAGTCTAACGCCGCCCGCGCGGCGGATCAAACAGGACCGCTAGTGGTCTCCGTCGGGCGCCCGCCCGCCACCGGGCATCTCGCGGGTCTCTTCGACGAGTCGACGCCAGCGGTCCGGCTCGCCCGCGATCGGGATATGTCGCGCGGGCAGCGGCTGCCCGAGGCGCTGCTGCAGGTTTGACACGAGACGCGGAAGACGGTCCGCGGGAGCGGTTCCGTGTTCGATGATCACCTGATGAGCCGGCGAGCCGTTTTCCGGCACCAGCCGGGCGCTGAACAGCGCACGCGTTTCCCCCTCGAGTATCGCCGTGAACAGGAGGAACTCGGAGGAGTCCACCACGTCCGGGAGCGGGGGGAACAGCCATACGTCGGCAATTCGTGGGACGGGCACTCGGCGCTCGACGTCATCGAGTCTCGTCGCGAGCGTCGCGCCGTTCCCGGCAGGATCCGTCACATGTGCGTCCATCTCACCTCCCACGCCATATCCCCATCGCCGGTCGGCCCGGCACCACCAGAACGCCACGTCACGACGCCGAACATAGTCTGACGACCCGCCCTACGCCAAGCCGTCAGCCATCTGCGATCACGGCCATGGCCGCGGGGCGTACGTGCTCCAGCACGGCGTTTACCGCCGCGTCCAGGGCGAGGTCGATCACTGCGCCGGACGCCTTCCGGTGCCCCCCGCCTCCCAGGGTCTGCGCGATCGAAGAGACGTCCACATCGCCATTGGAGCGCAGCGAGACCTTCGTTCGCTCCGACGACAGTCCCCGGAAGAACAGACCCACTTCGACGCCGGCGAGACGGCGGGGGTACTCGACGAGTCCCTCCATGTCCTCGGATGAGGCGGAGCAATCCCGGAGCGCGTTGTGGTCCACGGCCACCCAGGCCACCGGCGCCACCGGATCGAGCTCGAGCCGCTCGAGCGCCATGCTCACCAGCGCCAGCGCGCCCCGGCTGTACGTACCGTAGAGGACGCGGTACATGGCCTCCGGATCCACGCCGCCACGCACGAGCTCGGCCGCGATTTCGTGCGTGCGCGCCGTCGTATTCGAGAACTGAAACGACCCGGTGTCGGTCGCGATCGCGACATAGAGGCCGTCCGCCTGCAGGGGCGTCAGCGGCCCGCCCTCCAGAGCGAGAAAGTCGAAGATCAGCTCGCCGGTGGCGCACGCGGTCGCGTCCCGAATCGATGGATCGCCGATTTCATGGCCGACCGGCGGATGGTGGTCGATCACGACGGCGGGGATTCGGTCCAGGCACTCGCCCACCCCACCGAGTCGCTGACGCTCGGCAGTGTCGAGGATCGCGATCAGGTCCGCCGCCGCGAGTGGGTCCGCCGACGCGGGGTCGCGCGCGTCGAACACGGGAAGATCGCCGAGGGCGAAGCGGAGGGTGTTCGGAACCCGGCTCGGCGTCACGATCGTCGCCTCGGTCCCCCGACGGCGAAGACCGTCCGCGAGCGCAACCATGCTCCCTACTCCATCCCCATCCGGGTTGATGTGCGTCGTGAGAACGACCCGCTTCGCCACGGACAGCCGCGCGCGGATGCTCTCGAGTTTTTGGATACGATCCGGGCTCGGCGAAGAAACCGTCACCGCACAACCGGTCGGCGATCGGACGAGACGCGACGTCGTCGTCCAGGGTTCCGGCCTCGCTCGTTGATCTGAGCGCTACGACCGGCGCGATGGCCACCCAGAAAACCGACCGTCAGGGACGCGACACACAACAGGACGACTGTGATGGGGCTCATGGGAGGCGGAGCCTAGGTCGGACGTACCGGCACGTCAATCCTGAGTCCTCGCTAGATTCCCGTCCGCCGCAGCGCCGTCGATCGCCTCCCACACGCGACGCGCCGCCTCCTCGAGCTCGTCCCTGCCGCCATCGTTCCAGATGACGTAGTCGGCGAGATCCCGCTTCGTGTCCGCATCGAGCTGCGCGCCGTCGATGGCGTCGAACTCTTCGGGCGTCCAGTCGCGGGCCTGCATGGCACGTTCGCGACGGTCCGCGGCGGGCGCGTCGACCACGACGATGACGTCATAGTCACCCGTCAGACCGGTCTCGAAGAGGAGAGGGATCTCCTCGACCAGCACGGCTAGGCCGCCGGCCTCCTCACCATCCCGCCACTCTGCTCGAAGCCGCCGCACTTCCGCGTGCACGATCGCTTCGAGGTCCTCTCGAGCCCGGTCATCGCTGAACACGACCCTCCGCAGCGCCTTCCGATCCACACGACCGTCCGCCGTGAGAACCGACTCTCCGAACCGGCGGACAACCTGGGACAGGCCCGTCGATCCGGGGGCCACGGCTTGCCTGGCGAGCAAATCCGCGTCTACTCGACTCGCACCCCACCGCTCGAACAGATCGCCGACGGTGCTCTTCCCGGCCGCGACGGTTCCGGTCAGCCCGACCCGGATCATGTCGTCTCCCCGTCCGGCCGGGGGGGAGTCACGAGCAGATCCCCCGTGTCGGCGTCCACCTCCAGCCCGATCAGCAGGTCCTGCATGACCTCGGCGGCCAGCTCCACCACCTCTTCATCGGACTTCCCACGGACATCGATCTGACCCCCGGCGAACGTCCCGTGGCCACCCGCCGACCCGCGATCGCCGAAGGCTGTCCGCACGAGCGATCCGGCGTGGGCGCCGGACTGTCTCGCGCGAACGGACACCAGCAGACGGTCCCGGAACCGACCGATCGCCACGGCCCAGTCGACCCCGTGCATCTGGAGCAGCAGGTCGGCGATCTCCGCGACGAGGTCGGGATACGGGAGCGAGATCATCGGGACGGCCACGACCCGCTCATGGCGCGTTGCGGCGGCCAGCGCGGTATGGAGAGAGCGGAAGTAGCTCACCGGCACCCTGGGATGTCGGATGCGCGAGATCGCCGCCGGGTCGCCGAGCGCGTAGAGGTATGTGCTCGCCTCGACGTCTTCCGGCGTGGCCTCCCGGGACAGGTCCATGGTCTCTGCCTGAATCGCGTAGAACAGGGCGGTCGCGAGCCAGGCGTCCGGCTCGAGGTCTGCGGCCCTCAGGTACTGGACCATCATGGTCGCACACGCCCCGAGCCCCGGTCTGACGTCGGTGAACTGGACGGCGGTGTCGGAGCGTACCGGATGGTGATCGACCACGGCGGAGACGATACGCCCTTCGGGCAGCGAGTTATTACCCGCACGCGGCTGAGTGTCGACGAGCGTGATCGTACTGCCGGGCGTCACTTCGATGTCTTCGAGGCGCTCGAAGTCGATCTCGAGCTCGTGGATCACGGCTCGGTTTTCGGCCCGTCCTACGATGCCGCCGAACGCGACTCGTGGCGTCTTTCCGGTCGTCCGGTCAAGCAACACGGCCATGGCCGCCGCGGAAGCCAACGCGTCCGGGTCGGGGTTGTCGTGCGTGAGGACGAACAGGCGGTCGGCCCCGTCCACCGCGTCGAGCAGCGAAGCGAGCCTGTCGGTCCACCCAACGGGATGCGGGGTCATGTGTCTGAGCAGTCGCCATGCGGATACGGGTGCCCGCAGTTCGGGCAGTGACCGCCCTTGCAGCCGAACAGGCGAAGCGCGAGTCGCGTGCCGCAGTGGAGACAGGGCTCCAGCAGGTTCGAGAGGAACGGATTCGTCGCGGACTCGGCCGCGACGGTCGTCTCGGGCCCGTGTCCGGGGATGAGGATGGTCTGCTGCGGAAGGGAGAGCACCTTGGTGACGATCGCATCCAGCAGGATGTCGAGATCTCCACCTGGAAGATCCGTCCGCCCGATCGAGCCCGCGAAGACGACGTCGCCGACGAAGGCCCCGGGACCGCCGACCAGCGTGACGCTGCCGGGAGAATGCCCCGGGGTCAGACGGACTCCGAACTCCAGATCGTCGAAGCTGACGGCGACGCCCTCGGTGAACTCGACATCGGGCGGCGGCGGCGTTTCGATTCGAAGACCGAAAGCCAGCGCATGCTCGGCCGCACGCTCGTATAGCGGCAGGTCATCGGGGTGCAGGTAGATCGGCGCGCCGAACTCGCGCGCGATGTGAGCGACGCCGCCGACATGATCGAGGTGCGCGTGGGTCAGCAGGATGGCCGCCACGTCGCCGCCGGCTTCGCGGATCACCGCCTCGATGCGTTGGCCCTCGTCACCGGGGTCGATGACGACGAGCCGCCCGGCATCGGTCGGCCCGATCACGTAGCAATTGGATTGGAAGGGCCCGACGGTGATCCGTCGGGTCAGCGTTTCGGGAGCCCTAGGGGCGGACTGCTCACTGGGAGACGTACGGGCCGTCCGGGCGTCAGACGGCGAAGGAGGTGCCACACCCGCAGCTGCCGGTGGCGTTGGGGTTCTCGAACGTGAATCCGGTCCCCTGGAACGAGCTGTGGTAGCCGATCCTGACCCCGGCGAGATACTGCGCGCTGAACGGGTCCACGACGACGCGCACGCCTTCGGAGTCGAAGGAGAAATCGTCATCTCTGACTTCGTTGTCCATGTCGAGGCCGTACTCGAACCCGGAACAGCCGCCGGGGATCACGCTGATTCGGAGCACCGATTCGCTCGGGGTGCTCGACTGGAACTCCTTCACCTTCTCCGCCGCCTCCGGCGTGAGGTGCACCACGGGCTCGACCGTCGTCCCGGCATTCATCGTTTCGCTCATACCGCCTGTGTCTCCCGGGCCTCCGCTGGCGCCTCTGCGCCGGCTCCATGGCCCTCTTCCAGGTCCTGCAGATACTTCTCGGCCGCGAATACCGCCGTCGTCGCGTCGCCGACGGCGGTCGTGATCTGTCTGATCAGCTGCGACCGCACATCTCCTGCCACGAAGAAGCCGGGAACGTCCGTCCGCATGTCGCGATCCGTCACAATATAACCGGCCGAGTCATGCTCGACGTGAAAATCGACCACGGCGACATTCGGCGTGAATCCGACGAAGATAAACACGCCCGTGGTGGAAAGTTCCGAGCGCTCGTCAGTCTTCACATTGCGAAGTGCGAGGCCGGTGACGTTTTCGCCATCGCCCAGAATCTCCTCGACGACGGTATCCCACACCACCTCGGTCTTCTCGTTCTTCAGAAATCGGTGCTGAAGAACCGCCTGCGCGCGAAGCTCGTCGCGCCTGTGGATGAGGGTCACGGAGGATCCGTACCGCGTGAGGAACTCGCCCTCTTCCACGGCCGAGTCGCCCCCACCGATCACGGTGATATCCTCGCCCTTGAAAAACGCACCATCGCAGATCGCGCAGTACGAGACGCCCCGCCCCATGTACTCCTTCTCGCCGGGCACGTCGAGGGGCCGTGGGGTGCCGCCGGCCGTGTACACGACCGCCGGCGCTCGGTAGACGGTGCCGCCCTCGACCTCGACCAGAAAGTGGCCGTCTTCTTCGCGCCGCACCTTCTGCACGTGACCGCGGGTCGGCTCCACGCCAAATTTCTTTGCGTGGTCGGCCATCTTCTGAGCGAGTTCCATCCCGCCCACATTCTCGAGCCCCGGATAGTCGTCGACGAGCTCCGTCAGGAGCAGCTGTCCCCCGGGGAACCCGGCCTCGATCATCACCGCGTCCATCTCGGAGCGCCCCGCATAGAGCGCCGCGCAAAGCCCTGCCGGCCCCGCGCCCACGATGATCAACTCGTGATCATGGATCGTCTTCTCTTCCACCGTCTCGCCCACCGCTTCGTGTTCTCGTTTCATCGACCGACGCCACCCCGCATCGCGGGCGCGCGGTCGCAGATCTCGTCAAACCACCGCTCGGGCACGGGCTCCGCTCCCACATCCGCCTTGCGATGGGTGGTCGGCCCGTGCCAGTCCGATCCGCCCGACCGCAGAAGATCGAGCTCTGCCGCGATCCCGTTCATCGCACTCCTGGTCTTCGCCCGGTTCGCCGGGTGCAGGACCTCTACACCATCGAGGCCCTCGGCGGCCCACCGGCGCACATCGTCCACCCCGTGGACTCTCGCCGGGTGCGCGAGCACCACCACCCCCCCGGCATCGTGCACGATCTCGAACACCTCCCGAGGCGAAACCGGCTGCTTTTCAACGAACGCGGGGCCGCCCCGTGAAAGATACTGCCGAAACGCGTGATTTACATCGTCGACGTGCGACCCCGCGATCATCGCCCGCGCTACGTGCGCCCGCGTCGGCGCGGCGGGTCCGGCCTGCTCCTCGACGTCCGAGTAGGGCATCCCGACCCCCTCGGCCTGGAGGCACGCGACGATCTCCCGGGCACGTCGGCGGCGGTCGCCGTCGAACCTCTCGAGAAACGCCTGCAGGGCCGGATTCGTTCGGTCGAAGCCGAACGCGAGCAGGTGCACGGACACCCCCGGCTCAGTGGCGGAGATCTCCGAGCCCGGGATAAACCGCAGCCCCAGCCGGTCGGCCTCCGCTTCGGCTTCGTCGAGACCGGCCGTGGTGTCGTGGTCCGTGAGGGAGAAGCCGGCGAGTCCGAGGCTCGCGACCCGCTGAACGACTTCGGTCGGCGAAACCGTGCCGTCGCTTCGGTTCGAATGGAGGTGGAGGTCGACACGCCCCGGGTCCCCAGTCGGGGGGCCATTACGGTTCAAGATCCGTACGTCGGATACTCTGCAGGGGCGCCCATCGAGCCCGATTGGTCGAACAGGTCCCTGAGCTCCTCGGCGGTAAGATCGCCCAGGTCGTCCACGTCGCCGAACCGGTCACCGACCGGGATGACGCGATACGGACGCTGATTCGTCGACTCGCAGAAGAAGACCACGTTCCTGGCCGGCCGCGACCCTCCCAGCTCCGCCCTCCACGTGTCGCCGTCCGCCTTTATCGTCGCACTCACTGCATGTCCTCCGGTTCCACGAAGACCGACATGGCGAGGGCCTCCTCGACGTCGACGCCCCGGTCGGCGACCTCGATCGTCGCCACCCCGTCCCGGTGCCGGCCGACCATCCGGATCTCGGTGCCGGGGAACAGACCGAGATCGGCCAGCCGGCGCAATGCTTCGGCACTGTCGTCCGAGACTTCTCGAACGGTGCCTCTGCACCCATCAGCGAGCGTCGGAAGCGCGACCCACGCTGTCTCCGCGATCTCCCCGGTGCGGGTGGGGATCGGGGAGCCGTGCGGATCCACAGCCGGTTCGCCGAGCGCGCGGGCCATCCGATCGATGAGGGCGTCGCTGGCCGCGTGTTCCAGGCGTTCGGCCTCGGCGTGCACGTCATCCCATGCGTATCCCAGCTTCTCGATCAGATAGAGCTCGAGGACCCGATGACGACGAATGATCCGGAGGGCGGTCAGTTCGCCCGAGGCCGTCAGCCTGACTCCGCGATATGGCCGGTGCTCGAGAAGACCGCTCTCGGCGAGGCTCTTGACCATGTTCGTGACCGACGCCGCGGACCGCTCCAGCTCGTCCGCCAGTGCAGTCGTCGATACGGACGACGAGGCTCCCTGAAGTTTGTAGACGGCCTTCAGGTAGTCCTCGACCGCACGGCTCTGACCGCCGGGGCTCTCCACGTCGCTCACGCCGCTAGCGAGTGAAGTCCTCGTCCGGCGACAGCGAGACGAGGTATTCGGCGATCAACTCGCTCGCGGCGTCGAGATCCGCGAGATCGATCAGCTGGTTGGGACTGTGCATGTAGCGATTCGGAAGCGACACCACGGCGGTCGCGACCCCGGACCTCGTGGTGAAGATCCCGTCCGCGTCCGTCCCCGTGTACGAGGGCGCCGCCTGCCACTGGACGTCGACACCGGCCCGCTCCGCCGCGGACGCGAGGCCCTCGAGCATCTTATGGTTGATCACCGCTCCGCGACTCAGCACCGGCCCACCACCGAGCCGCACGTCGCCGTGCTCCTTCTTGTCGATGTGAGGGTGATCCGTCGCGTGCGTCACATCGATGACGATGGCCGCCTGAGGCGCGAGATCGAAACTGCTCGTCCGCGCCCCACCCCCCGAGCGCGCGCTGATCTCCTCCTGAGCCGTTGCCACGGCCACCGCCCGAGCTCCGACACCTTTCTCACCCGCGCGACGAAGCGCCTCGAGCGCGACGGCTGCCCCGGCGCGATCATCGACCGACCGGCCGGCGAGGCGTCCGGCCCCGAGATCCAGAGTGTCCGAGCGGATAATGGCCACGTCGCCGATCGACACACGCGATCTGGCGTCATCGCCGTCCGCCGCGCCGATGTCGACCCAGAGCTCCTTGAGCTTGACGGCCTTCTCCCGCTCGTCGAGAGGCATGAGGTGGATGGCCCTGCGACCGATCACACCTGCGAGCGTACCGCCGGACGCCAGCACGTCGATCCGTTGGCCCACCAGCACCTGGGCGTCCCAGCCTCCGACCCCGCGGACGAACAGATATCCGTCGTCGTCGATGTAGTGGACCATCAGGCCGATCTCGTCGACATGGCCGGCGAGCATGACCGTGGGCGACCCGGTGTCGGCGTGCGCGGCATACGAGTTCCCGTGGACGTCGGACCACACGTGGGGTGCGAATCCGGACGCCAGATCGCGCCAGACTTCGGCCGCCGGGGATTCGAAACCGGAAGGACCAGGGGCGTCCAGAAGCCGGCGCAGCGTATCTTCGAGGGGCGTGCTCATCGTGAAGAAGACCCGGGAGTGGAGCGTGTGATTGCGGCGGGTCGCCGCCGAGTCGCGCTAAGCTAGACCTCGGTTCAAGACTTCCGCAAACCCTGGCTTCCCGGCCGCGCCGGGACGCGGACTATGGTGTGGCGAAGAGCGAGTCCGAGAGCGCCGGATTGAGTTGGACATCGTCGATGCGGAGCTCTTTCGTGGGCATCCCCTCGGCGTTCAACCAGCGACGCGCCACGACGTACGTGAAGTCGCCCACCCGCCCGAAACCGCTCCAGATGGTGCGATTCCGACTCTCTTCCGTCCTGTCCTGCTCGATATAGTGGACTTCTTCGGGAAACGGATCCTCATCCAGGAAGTAATAGAAGTACCGATCTCCCGGGTGGGCCCCTATGTCGTCACCGAACGTGACGAGGACCTCGTATCCGCCATCCGCGAGAGCGGTCGCCCGCCGGTTCACGCCCGGGTCGAAGAGCTTGTACGGGAGTCCGAACCAGTAGACGACGTCGCGTCCCACATACTCGGTCTCCTCGACCTCCTTCGTATCGGCCCGCATGGGTAAGTCATTGAGCGTCGCCCAGGCGCCCGACCCGGTCCAGGTCTGCACATACAAACCCTCCGCCTCGGGTCTCTCGACTCTCGCCTGCTCCATCCCATCGACGAGACGCATCTCGACCCGGCGGGGTCTCATTCGTCGGATCTCCCCCGCCGAATCGAACCAGACCGTAGTGATGGTGAAACGGGCCGACTCGACCCCGCGCCAGACCTCCATGCCCCCGGCCTCCGCGAGCCACGCACCCACGAGTGAATCGGCGAGCACCTGATCGGGTGCGCGCTCCGCATCGGCCGTCGAAGGGCCGGACGCACCGCATGCGCCGGCGGTCGAGACGGCCG
Source organism: Gemmatimonadota bacterium (assembly GCA_029861425.1). GTDB lineage: Bacteria > Gemmatimonadota > Gemmatimonadetes > Palauibacterales > Palauibacteraceae > Palauibacter. The sequence continues at coordinate 4,221 of JAOTZH010000071.1, read as the reverse complement.
CGAACACGAGCACACGCGTCGAAATCGGGATTCGCACTTGGGCCTCCGTCGAGGGGTTAGCGGACGCGGGAAGCTAGGGCACGGAGCGAGTCGGGCGCCAACGCCGCTCGCAGGGTAACCACCATGCCGTCCACCAGGTTCCGTGTCTCCACGGGTACGTTGGTGCGGGCACGCGCCGCGGCCGGAGCCTCCCGTGGCAGGTCCTCCGCGACATCCTGCGCCCCCGGATCGGAGCCCGCGAGCCACTGGACGACTTCGACCTGATCGCCCGACGGGAGCCGCTGAAGGACCCGGATGAAACCGGAGCCGCCGGCCTGTAGCGCGACCACGTCGAGATCCGGTACTCGAAGCGGCGGACGGCCCAGGATCCCGATCGCCTCGGACTCATCGATCGTTCGCCATTCGACGCCGGCGAGCATCACATCCCGGTCGCTCGCGGTGATCGTCAAGGCCTCGACGCGCCGGCTCTCGAATGGTTCCGCGGCTTCTGGCGGGGACGGAAGGGTGACGTCGACCTGCTCCCGCTCGCCGGCGGCCTCGGCTCCGGACGCCTGGCCGACCGCCCGCTCCTGTCGCTCCCCGGCCCGGATCTGGTCGAGCGTCCCGGCGGCCGCGGCTTCATCGGCCGATTTGGCCGCGGTGTCCCGCGCCTCACCCTCGCGACCCACCTGATCCGCCTCGACCTCGGCCCGCAGATCCTTCTGCAGAGCGTCGGATCGCCCCCGGCCCTCCGCCGGGTCTGGTGTCGCTTCCTCCAGCGAAGCCTGAGGCTCCGGCGCCGCGGGAGCCGCAACCGGACGGTCCTCGGCCCGATCCTCGAATTCGAGGGCGCCAGCGACGTCATCGGGACCCGCGATCCGCTCGTTGGCCGCGTCGGCTCCGGACTCGACGCCCCGCGAGACCTCCGATTCGGCCGCAGGCTCGATCTGGGCGACTGATACCTCTCTCGGTGCGAGGACTTCCGTCGGCTCGCGCATGAGCGCGTTCCCCATCCAGCCGGCGCCCAGCGCGACGAAGATGCCGGCGGCCCAGGCGAGCCGCTCCCCCGTCACCCGACGTGTGGCTCTGCCGTCGGCGGAGCCCACTATCGTCTCGAAGGGAGGAGCCTCGACGCCCGGAAGGGCCGCCCCGAGCAATTCGCCGGCGCGGTCCCGAATCGCACGCTCCTCCTCTAGGAGCGCACGACAATCGGCGCACCGGCTCAGGTGCGCGGTCAGCTCCTCGGCCGCGCGACCATCGATGGCGGCGAGTGCCCCATCGAGATATGCGTGAAGCTCACCCTCTGTCGCGTGCCGCATCGTTCTCCAGTCCCTCGTACTCGGCGACCAGCCGTCGCCTGGCTCTGGCCAGCGTCGTCCCTATCGCTCCCACCGCGAGTCCCGTTTGCTCGGAGATCTCCTGATAGCTACTCCCCGCGTTCCAGAGGAGGAGCACCTCCCGATCTCGCTCGGACAACCGTCCAAGCGCCTGGGCGACGTCCTCGGAACGCTCGTCCCGTTCCATTCGTCGTGGCGCGTCGGCTTCCACCGCCTCCGCCGATTCCACCTCGGACTTCAACAGCTGGAGGTGGTGCTTGCGTCTGACCGCCGACCGGGCCTCGTCCCGCGCGAGGTTGGCGGCCACCGAGAACAGCCACGCGCGCGGGTTGTCGGGCTCGTGACGTAACGCGCGGACGAACGTCTCCTGCGCCAGGTCGTGGGCCCGCTCGGGATCCCACACCTTGCCGTTCAGGAACCGGTGAAGGTCCTGATAGGTGTCCGTGTACACCGCGCTCCAGTCGACGCTCACGTGCCGTCCGTGCTCCGGTCGATCGTGCGACCCCATCCCTGTGAATCCGCCCGCGATCTGGCCTCCAGTGGATAGGACGACCGTCGCCCCCGTTCTTGCACAAAGCGGTCGGTCGGCGCTCGATTGGCCCGGGACTTCACGAAAGGACCGGGATGATCCAGGAACCGACTGCCGTCTTCGCTTATCTGGCGGGCGCGCTCGCCCTCGTCTTCTGGGTAAGCGGTCAGTCCAGGTTCGAGGGGCTCTTCCGCATCACCCCGCCCGTAATCTACGCCTATTTTGTCCCGACGATCTCCACGACCCTCGGGATCATTCCAGCCGCCTCGCCCACCTACGACTGGATGGTGAGATACCTCCTCCCCGTCGCGCTGCTCCTCCTCATGATCACCATCGATCTGAAGAGCGTGGCACGACTCGGGAAGGTCGCCCTGGTCATGCTCGTAGCCGGGACCGTCGGGATCGTGATCGGCGGCCCGATCGCCTTCCTGGCCGTCGGCCGGTGGCTGCCAGAAGGCGCCTGGACCGGTCTGGCGGCTCTCTCCGGCTCGTGGATCGGCGGGACCGCGAACATGATGGCCATCGCGGGGAGCGTTGGAACCCCCGACGCCATGATGGGGCCGATCATCGTCGTCGACACGGTCGTCGGCTACGGTTGGATCGGCATCATGCTGTTCCTCTCGGGCTATCAGGATCGGTTCGATCGCTGGATCGGCGCCCGCACCGACACGATCGACGAGGCCAACCGGCGTCTTCGGGACATGGATGCGGATCGTCGTCCGATCGAGCTCCGCGACGGCGCGATGGTCCTCGGGCTCGGGTTCGCGGGAGCCGTCCTGGCGGTCCGCGCCGGTCAAGCGCTTCCGGCTTTGGGCACGCCCACCATCATCAGCAACACGACGTGGGCCGTGCTGATCGTCGTCACGGTCGGCCTCGCCCTTTCATTCACGCCCGCACGGCGTCTCGAGCATGCGGGCGCATCGCGGCTTGGATACGTGGCTCTGTATCTCCTCCTGACGGCCATCGGTGCGCAGGCCGACCTCGCCGCGGTTGTCGAGGCTCCCGCGTTTCTGGCGGCAGGTGTGATCTGGCTCGCGATTCACGCCGGGATCCTCCTCGTGGTCGCACGCTGGGTGAAAGCGCCGCTCTTCTTCTTCGCGACCGGATCGGCGGCAAACGTCGGCGGCGCGGCCTCGGCCCCCGTGGTCGCGGGGGTGTACCACCCCGCCATGGCGCCCGTCGGCCTGCTGATGGCGGTCGCCGGATACGTGCTCGGGATCTACGCCGCGCTCGCCTGCGCCTGGATGCTGGGCTTCATCGCGGGCTGATCGACGGCGCTTCCACAGCCCCTACCAGGTAGGGTCGTCGCGCAGCAGGTCGGCGATCTCGTCCGCCGGCGCCGGACGGGCGAGGAAGAACCCCTGGCCGGAGTCCACCCCGATTTCGCGCAGCAACGCGAGCTGTTCCGCCGTCTCGATCCCCTCCGCGGTGACGTCCAGATCCAGCTCGCGCGCGAGGGTGACGACCGTGCGGACGATGGCGTTGTCCTGCCGGTGCTCGGCCAATCCGTCGACGAACAACCGATCGATCTTGAGCGAATCCGCTTCGATGTTCCGGAGATACGCCAGTGAGGAGTACCCTGTCCCGAAGTCGTCGATCGCGATTTGAAGTCCCTGGGCGCGGAGCTGGTGAATCCGGCCGGTGTCGCGCATCAACTCGCTCTCGGTGATCTCGATTCGCAGCTGTTCCGGTTCCGTCCCGGTCTCGTCGAGGATCGCGAGGATCTCCCCCTCCAGGTCGGGCTGCTCGAACTGTTTGGTCGAGAGGTTCACGGCGACGACGAGGTCGCGTTTCGACCCGACGATCCCCTGAAATGTGTGAAGCGCCTCGCACGCACGACGCATCACCAGGTACCCGAGCGGGACGATCAACCCGGTCTCCTCGGCGACCGGAATGAACTCGTCCGGCCCCACCAGACCACGAGACGGGTGCCGCCAGCGGACGAGCGCCTCCATGCCGGAGATGCGGCCCATCGAGAGAGACACGATGGGCTGATACACGTTGAACAGCTGCTCGCGATCGATCGCCTGGCGGAGATCGGTCTCCATCGCCAGCCGACCTGTAGCGCCGGAGTCGACCTCGGGGTCGAAGATCCGGTATTTCCCCGAGCCCTCGCTCTTCGCCCGGTACATCGCCACATCGGCGTAGCGGAGTAGATCCTCGGGATCTTCTACCTCGGGGGAGCTGAACGCGATCCCCACGCTCGCCGACACGTACATCTCCTGACCCGAGAACGTGAAGGGAGGCTCAATGGCGTCGAGGATTCTCCCGGCGACGACCTCCGCGTCCGCCTCCGTGATCCCGTATTCCAGCAGCACGCCGAACTCGTCTCCCCCGAGACGGGCGACGGTATCGCCCTCGCGAACGACGTTCATC
>JAOTZH010000070.1 GCA_029861425.1 Gemmatimonadota bacterium | reverse complement strand
GATGAACGAGACCTGGTTTCCGTACTGATCGGCGACCGAGAGGTAGATCGTCTCGCTGTGAGTCACGAGCTCGCCGGGCTCGACTCGCTCGGCCGCCCGGCCGGCATCGATCATTCCGCGACGCTCGCTCAGATAGTCGGGGTCGAGCAGTTCGTCGGTCGTGACCTCCATGTGGTCGGCGTCGGCGACGTACCGCGCGAGATCGGCGAACGCGAGCTTCTTGGCCTCGATGAGGGTGTGGAGGTATTCGGGCGAGTTGTGCCCCATCCGGCGCAGGTCGAAGGGTTCGACCAGCTCGAGCATCTGCAGGGCCGCGACGCCCTGACCGGCCGGTGGTAGCTCCCATACCGTCCAACCCTTGTAGTCCGCCGAGATCGGGTCGACCCAGCGCACTTCCATCCCCTCCATGTCTTCGGTCGTCAGGTACCCGCCCAGCTCTTCCAGCCCGTCCACTACCTGCCGGCCGAGCGCGCCGCCATACATGGCGTCGGCGCCCTCCTCGGCGACCATTCTGAGCGACCGGCCGAGATCGGGATTCGTAAACCACTCGCCGGCCGTCGGCGCACGCTCGCCGTCCACGAGATAGGTCGTCGTCGCCCCCGGGTCCGATTGGAGCTTGCCGAGCTGTCCCTGCCACTGGTCGGCGATGATAGGCGACACTGGAAACCCGTTCTCCGCCAGGTCGATGGCCCGCTCGAGAATCTGGTCGAGCGGCATCGATCCGTACTTCTCGTTCAGGGCGGCCCAGCCGGCGATCGCGCCCGGGACCGTCACCGCTTGGGGCCCGCTGCCCGGCATGCGATCGAACCCGTCCGACCGGATTTGCTCGGGGGTCGAGCGCGACCCGGCCCGTCCTGTGGCGTCGAGGCCCACCAGCCGATCTTCGTCCGCGGACCAGAAGAGCGCGAACAGGTCGCCCCCGAGCCCGGTCATGTGTGGCTCCACGAGCGACAGCACGGCCGACGCGGCGATCGCCGCGTCGAACGCGTTCCCGCCCGCCTCCAGTACTCGAAGACCCGCGGCGGACGCGAGCGGCTGGCTGGTCGCGATGATCCCGTGCGGCGCGTAGACGGTGGAGCGTCCGGCGACAGGAAGCGGCGCACCGGAGTCCTGGGCCGACTGAGCGGTATCCGCTGACGCGACTGAACAGGCGGCGAGAACGGTCACGAGGATCGGGGCGCAAAAGGTCGCTGGCAGGATTCGCATGTGCGTGCCTGAGTTCGGGTCAAATACCTCCCCGCGCCCGTGCGTGGGGAAGCGGTCGAGCTGGCTGGAGATTCGGCTAACGGGTCCAGGCGGGCATGGCCACCCAGTGATCCGTCTGCGTGAGGTTCGACGGGTTCGAGCCATCGGCGCCCATCGAGTAAATCTGCGGCGTCCCGTCACGCCGCGTGCTGAAGACGAGTCTCGAGCCATCGGGTGACCAGTATGGCTCCTCGTCGACACCCGGGTTGTTCGACACGTTCACCTGGTTCGAACCGTCGGCGTTCATCACGTAGATCTCGGTGTCGCCACCGCGATCGGACGAAAAGGCGATCCGGGTGCCGTCAGGCGACCAGGCGGGCCAACGGGCGCCACCCTCCACCGGGAGGCGGGTCAGCCCCGTCCCATCGAGGTTCATCGTCCAGAGCGAGAAGATCTCCTCCGTACCCTCCGCTCCACGAGTGGAGCAGAACAGGACCTTCGTCCCGTCGGGAGACCAGCGGGGGTCGAGATCGACCGAGCCCGGGCTGTTCGTGAGGTTGACGATCTCCGACCCGTCGGACTTCATCCGGTAGATCTCGTATGTCCCGTCCCGCTGGGAGACGAATGCGATTCGCTGTCCGTCTGGTGAAAATCTCGCGGACCGGTCGTTCCCGGAGTGTATCGTCAGGCCGCGCGCGTTCGATCCGTCACGGTCCATGATCCAGATGTTGGCGTCGCCGGCCCGCCAGCTTGTGAAGAGGATCCCGGATCCGTCCGGTGAAAAGGTCGGCTCCAGATTGGTCTGCATGTCTTCGGTGATGGTCACCGGATTCGAGCCGTCGGGGTCCATGATGACGATCCGCATATACCGATCGGCGATCGCCGTGAAGGCGATCTGCTCCGGATACGTGGTGACCGGGGCCGTGCTCGACTGACAGCCTGCGGCGAGGGCGAGTCCGGAGAGCATCAGCGCGATCCGCCCGCGGGACGGCGGAGAATTCGGTTCGTTCATCCGGGAACGCTGTACCGCTCTCGTCCGCGGGTCAAGGAGGCGGGGGAAACGGGACGACGGGGTGCGCGCTTGCTCGCCTCACCCATCGGTTCGAGCTTTTGGGTTCCGAACGAACCCAGCCAGGGAAGGACCTCATGATTTGCTCCCCGAATCCACGATCGACACTCCGAGGGCTGACGGCCATCTCCATGCTCGCGGGACTCGTCGCCTGCGGGACCGCGGGGGAGGCCGGCGAAGAGACCGGCACCCCGGCGGCGGCGGCGGATCTCGAGGAACGCGCGCGTGAGATCCACGAGAGCGTCCTCACCGTCGATACGCACGACGACATCCCGTTCAATTTCGCGACCCCGGAAGTGGACCCGCTGAACGCCGACCGTCAGGTGAACCTCGAGAAGATGCGGGCGGGCGGGCTGGACGTCGGGTTCTTCATCGTCTACGTGGGACAGACCGAGCGGAACGACGCCAACTATGCGAGGGCGAAGGCCGACGCGATGACGAAGTTCGACGCGATTCACCGCATGACCGACGTCATGTACCCGGATCAGATCGGCCTCGCGTACACGGCGGACGATGTCGAGCGCCTGCACGCAGAAGGCAAGCTCGTCGCCGCGATCGGGATCGAGAACGGCTACGTGATCGGTCGGGATCTGTCCCTGCTCCGGACATACCACGACCTCGGCGCGCGCTACATCACACTCGCGCACAACGGGAACAACGACATCGCCGACTCGGCGCAGCCCAACGAGGAGTTCGGCGATACGGCAGGCGAGAACGGTGGGATCAGCGAGTTCGGCGAGCAGGCGATCGCCGAGATGAACCGGCTCGGGATCATGGTCGATGTCTCCCACGTGTCGAAGGAAGCGAGCCTCGAAGCGATGCGGCTGTCACGAGCCCCCGTCATCGCCTCGCACTCCAGCACGTACGCCCTCGCCGACCACCCTCGAAACATGGATGACGAACAACTGCTGGCGCTGAGGGACAACGGCGGCGTGATGCAGACCGTGGCGCTGGGAGCGTTCGTGAAGGCGGCTTCGGCGGAAGAGCAGGCAGCGGTCGACGAGCTCCGGGCGAGCATCGGATCCGAGGGCTTCTCGTCGATGACGCCCGAACAGCGAGACGCGTTTCGCAGCGGCATGGAGGACATTCGAGCACGGTTTCCCGAGGCGACCGTCTCCGACTTCGTCGACCACATCGACCACGCCGTCGATCTGATCGGGATCGACCACGTGGGGGTCAGCTCCGACTTCGATGGAGGTGGTGGGGTGGAGGGATGGCAAGATGCGTCCGAGACCTTCAACGTGACCCTCGAGCTCGTGCGGCGTGGGTATACGGAGACCGACATCCGACAGCTCTGGGGTGGGAATACCCTGCGCGTCTGGCGGGCCGTCGAGGATGTCGCCGCGGAGCTTCAGGGGAATTGACACGCTCCAGGACCGGCTCTTCGCGCAGGACGCCGCTGACCAGCCGCCGGTCGCTCGTCGAGGAGATAGAGGCCCCCGGGGGTCGAGCAGGGTACTCTTACCGCTCCCGTTCTCGCCGAGGAGGTACGCGACCGGACGATCGAGCTCGAGCTCCAGAGTACGGAGCCCGGGCACGTTGAACGGGAAGGCGTCCACGTCGGCATGATCGATCGAAAAGCCGCGAAGGTGGATCATGCGTTCAATCTATCGGGCCGCAGCGGCCTCGCTGTCTCTGGCGATAGCAGCCTGTACGCCCGCGGAGCCGCCCTCCGACTCCGACGGGCCCTTCGAGATCGCCGCGACGATCGAGGTGGGCGAGGCGCCGCACGGGATCCGCTTTTCGGGAGATGGTGACACGGCGTACGTGGCGTTGAGCGGAGAAGGCCGGATCGCGGTCGTCGATCTCCGTGCCGAAACGGTCGTGGAAAAGTGGGACGCCGGGACGACGCCGCTGGATCTCATACAGACGGCGGATGGCTGGCTCGTCACCCAATTTCGGGACTCGACCCTGATCCGGCTGGACGCCAGCGGCGCCGCAGTGCCAGGGGGGACGGTGATGGTGGGGGCGGGTCCGTCCCTCTTCACTCCAGACGCGGTTCGCGGCCGTGCCTGGGTCACCCTGGAGTTCGCGGACCGCCTCGTGGAAGTCGACCTCGAGACCGGGGTCGTGACAGCCGACTACGCGACGGGAGACAGGCCGTACCCCGGGGACGCGATGTTCGACGGGTCCCATGTGTTCGTTCCGAACTTGGAGGACGGCACGGTCACGGCGATCGACGTGCTGAACGACGAGATCGACGCCGCGACGTCGGTCTGTCCGGGGCCGCCCGGAGGTGCTCTGACGCCGGATCATGTGACGTATGTCGTCGCGTGCGGGGGTTCGGACGAGGTGGTGTTGCTCAACACCGCGTCGTTCGAGGTCGTCGGACGCGTCGCCGGCCTGGGAGCCCGGCCGTTCTCGGTGACCGTCACCGCCGATGGCCATCATGCGATCGTGAACAACGCCGGCGGGACGACGGTGTCGGTCGTCGATCTCGATGCGCTCGCCGTCGTGCAGGAGCTCGAGATCGGCGCGCAGCCCATCGTCGTTCGAAAACACCCAGATGGAGCGCGGATCCTGGTAGCGAACGAGATCGCGGGTACACTGTCGGTGCTTCGTCCGACATCTGCCGCCCCGTCCCCGGGGGCGTCGAGCGGGCCGAGGACGGAAGTCGTCGTCCTCGGGATGATCCACGGTCAACACGAGACGAGCGCGGCGTTCGGACTCGACGTGGTCCGCGATCTCGTGAGAGCCATCGAACCGGATTACTGGCTGACCGAGATCCCGCCCAACCGTTGGCCTTCCGCCTGGAAGGACTTCTCGGAGACGGGACGCGTCTCGGAACCCCGCGTACGCAGGTTCCCCGAGTACATGGACGGGTTGTTCCCGCTAGCGGCCGAGATCGATTTCGAGGTCGTTCCAACGGCCGGCTGGACGGAGCCCATGTCGGACTTCCGAGCCGCCCACCTGCAGGCGGTTTCGGAGGACGCGTCTCGCCAGGCCGACTGGTCGGAGTACCAGGCGGCGAATGCCGCCGCGGACTCGGCGATTCGTGCTGGCGGCCCGCCCGATGACCCGCGCTGGATCCACACCGATGAATACGACGCCGCGTACGAGCTGAGGCTCGCGACATATAACCGGTTGTTCAACGACGAGCTCGGACCGGGCGGGTGGGACAACATCAACCGCTCGCACTTCGCGCTGATTGCGGCGGCGCTCGACGAGCACCGGGGCGAGGGAGCACGAGTCCTGATCACATACGGGGCGGGTCACAGGGGGTGGTTCCTGCGCGCGCTCCGTGAGCGCCCGGACGTGGAGCTGCTCGATGTGGGGCCGTTCCTCGATGCGATCGGCCGCTGAGCTCAGTCGCTCGCGGCCGGCTCGAGCAGATCGAGAATGGCGGACTTCGAGAGTAGCTCCGAGAACACGTGGGGCGCCTGACCGGGACGGTACAGGACGTAGAACGGGATACCGTAGCGGTCGAAGGACGCCAGGAACTCGCCGATGGCGTCGTCGCGCCGCGTCCAGTCGGCTCGCAGAGCCAGGACGTCGTGACGCTCGAATGCTCCGGCGACTTCCTCCGTCTCCAGGAAGAGCCCCTCGTTCACCTTGCACGTGAAGCACCAGTCGGCCGTCACGTCGACGAAGACGTACCGCCCGTCGGAAGCCTCACGCTCCGCACGCTCACGATCGAACGTCTGCCAGGCGATCAGCCTGTCCTCAGGCGCGACGCCCAGGGAGCGGGCCGGCTCGCCGTCGGCGGCTCGGGCCGCGATCGCGACGCTGGCTACGCAGAGGGCTCCGGTCACGATCATCAGAGCTCGTCGCCGACTGGAGAACGGTTCCGTCCTCGAGGCTCGCCACGTTACGAGCGACATCACGAGCAGCACGGCCGCGAATCCGACGAGCGGTGGGAGGGCGACAAGCCCTGACAGGACGTAGAGCAGCCAGAGGGCGGTCCCGGCCAACAGAAAGCCCATGGCGATGCGAAACCGCTTCATCCAGAGGCCAGGCCTCGGGATGATTCGACCGAGCCCGGGAGCGAGCGCGAGCAGCAGGTACGGCGATGCCATCCCGGTGCCGATCGCCGCGAACATGGCGAACGTCGTCGCGGTGCTCTGCGTGAGTGCGAAACCGAGAGCGGTGCCGAGGAACGGAGCCGAGCAGGGGGTCGCCATCAGGGTGGCGAAGAACCCGGTGGTCAGATGGCCAACGATGCCCTCGGTGGGTCCGGCGGCGCCGACCCTCGCGAGCGAGGCCGGGAGCGGGATCTCGAACAGGCCCCAGAGATTCAGCGTGAACAACAGGACCACGACGGTGAGCCCGGCCACGAAGCCGGGGTTCTGGAACTGGATGCCCCAGCCCACGGCCGCTCCGGCCGACCGCGCGATAACCGCGGCGGACGCGAGCAGTAGAAAGGAGAGCAGGATACCGAGGGCCGTTGCCAGACTCCCCGCGACCACGGCGCCACGCCCCGCCTCGGCGCTCTTCACCAGGCCCACCACCTTGAGCGACAACACGGGCAGCACGCACGGCATCGCGTTGAGGATCAGGCCACCGATGAAGGCGAGGAGTAGGAAGCCGAGGAATCCGCGACTCTCGGTCGTCACGGCCAACGACTGTCCGCCGGGCGCCCCACGCATGATCGCGCCAACCGCGAACACCGATTCGTTCGTCGGATCGCCGGCCACGTCCACGGTCAACCCGAGCGTCTCCTCGGTGGTCACCGGGGCGAGGCACATCTTGTCGTCGCAGGCCTGGTAGGTGACGGACGTCCGGATCGGATACGTACCCGGCTCGAGGTCCGCCGGTAGACCGACGCGACCGACGATCACCACCTCGCCGTCGTACACCGAGATCGGCGTGTCGGCGAAGCTGAACGTCTTCATCAAGCCCGGAGGGTATTCCGGCTCGGAGGGGTCGACCCAACCCGGCGGCGCCGAAAACGTCACCGAAGTGGCAATCAGGTTGTCGTAGGTCGGCTCGTGGCTGTTCGTGTGCCAGTCCTCCTCGATCTGGAGGATGACCGCGAGCCGGGCGTCCGCTCCGGGCGCGTGGGTGCTCCGGTCGACGACGATCTCGATCTCGCCCTTCTCGAGGTCGAACGCCTCCTGCGGGGAGATCTCCGGCACCTGCGCGGCCACACCGGAGACGGCCAGCGCGCACACGCTCGCAATCAGCCCAGCGCAGGTCACGGCGGCGCGTAACGGCGCCCGAGCTCCGCGCGGACGAGCGTCCGGCAGTGTTTCCCCCCGGCGTCCGGGATGTGACGAGGACATCTTCAACCAAACTCCGATCTTCTGACCCTCTGACAGCTGTAGAACATACAAGCCGCCGCGTCCGCACAGAATCGTCGCCTCGGGGAACCCGCGAACACACCCCTTCGTTCCCCGCGGACTTCATCTAGATTCACACGAACACCAGCCCGGAGGTCGTAATGAAAGCCTGGAGTCTTCTGCTCACCCGCGTCACCGTCGGGTGGCTGCTCGTTCTCTGGGGCCTGGACAAGCTCGTCAACGTCGAGCACTCCGTCCGGGTGGCCGAGACGTTCTACTTCGGCATCGGCTCCGGCCAGTTGATCCTGAACGTGTTCGGCGTCCTCGAGGTGCTGCTGGGGGCGCTCGTCGTGCTCGGTCTCCTGCGCCGGGTGGCGTATCCGATCGCGGTGCTCGTTCTGGGCCTGACGGCGGTCGGCGTTTGGAAGTCGATCGTGGATCCCTGGGGGTGGTTCCTCGAGGGGCCGAACGTCCTCTTCTACCCCTCCGCGATCGTGTTCGCGGCGTCGCTCGTTCTATGGGGCTTCGTGGATGAGGATCGTCTCTCGCTCGACGCGAAGCGTTCCGCCTGACGAATGTCGCGACGAACCCCGGTCCTCGCGGCCGGCATCTGCGTCGGTCTTCTTGCGGTCGCCTGGGTCGCCGCGACCCCGGCCCGTTCCGCCTCGGGGGGCAGCGCCCTGTACGCGCGGAGCGGGGGGTCGCTCACCGGTGGTGGGGCGGAGCGACGCATCGTCCTGACGTACGATGACTTGCCGGCCAACATCTTCCGTGACAGCGAACGTGCCGTCGCGGGGATCACACACGATCTGGTCGATGCGGTGAACCGGCACGGGATCCCGGCAATCGGGTTCGTGAACGAGTCGAAGCTCTATCCGGACGGCGACCTGGACAGCGCGCGAGTCGCGTTCCTCCAGTACTGGGTCGCTGCCGGTCTGGAGCTGGGGAACCACTCGTTCTCGCACCCGGACCTCCACTCGACCGATGTCGCCGCGTTCGAGATGGACGTGCTGGCGGGAGAGCGCGTGACGCGTGAGCTCCTGGCGGCCGTCGGCCGAAGCCCGAGGTACTTCCGGCATCCTTTCCTTCACACCGGGCGTAGCCTCGAGATCAAGTCACGGGTCGAGGCGTTCCTGGATGACCACGGATACCGCGTGGCGCCGGTCACGATCGACAACCACGAGTGGATCTACGCCCGCGCGTACGATCACGCGCTGGTCCGTGAGGATCCGCCGTTGGCCGGTCGAATCGCTGAGGCCTATGTCGCCTACATGGACAGCGTCGTCGGCTACTACGAAGCCCAATCGCGGGCGCTGGTGGGTCGAGAGATCCCGCAGGTCCTGCTTCTGCATGCCAACCGGCTCAACGCCGATACCACAGATGAACTGGTCGGTGTCCTGGTCGATCGGGGCTACTCCTTCATCGATCTCGATGAGGCGCTTCGCGATCCCGCATACGGGTTGCCGGACGAGTTCGTGGGAAGCGGAGGCATCACCTGGATTCACCGGTGGGCGCTGACCCGCGGCGAGCGTGGGGAGTTCTTCGCCGGAGAGCCGCCGGCCCATCCGTTCGTGGAGGAGGTGTTCGGGAATCCCCCTCCCTGAGCCCTCAGTAGGTGATGAAGGAACGGAAGACGCCCGGCGTCACCCCGGTCTCCCGCTTGAAGAGCCGGGTCATGTGCGCCTGGTCGGAGAATCCGGCAGCGTGGGCGATCGAGCTCAGCGACTCCCCCGTACCGAGACGCGCGGCGGCCTCCCGCACCCGCCGTGCACGCAGGCGATCCGTGATCGAACAGCCGTAGTGACGCCGGTGGGCCCTGGCGACCGCCACCGGGTGCTTTGACGCCCGTTCGGCCAGGTGTCGGACGCTGCGCGGCGCCCGATACGTGTCTTCCAACTCCTCGACGAGACTCCCGAGCCAGCGGGGCGGGCGGGTCGATGTCGTCCGGTCCGAGCCCGAGAGACCCGCCACGGCATCGAAGAGCAATGCCTCGAGCTCGGCTGCGTCACCCTCGCCACGGCGCACGCCGTCCAGAAGCGCCAGAAAGCGAGTCGCGGGTTGGCCACCGTGCGCCCACCCCCAACTCTCCGGGCCGTCTTCGCCGACGGGGAGGAACTCCGGATCGAATGCGATTTGTAGCGTCGCGGCGCCTGCCGGGCCGATCTGATTCGCGTGCTCGGTTCCGGCGGGCTTGTACACCAGGCTCAATGGACCCGCCTGCTCCCGCGTACGCCCGACGACCTCGTCGAGCGAGCCCTCGAAGACGAGAGTAAGCGACGTCCGATCATGATGATGCCGGCACTGTCGTGTGCCCGGGAGGTACCGGACCCGTCGGAGAGAGAGGCCCTCGAGGACCTTCGGGTGGCGTGTCTCGCTCTTCATGGGTAGATCGAACCCCCGCCGGGACGAAGCGGTCCCGACGGAAGCGACCCGAAACGCCGGAGGGTGCAGGGATGCGTGTCCCACCGTTCACGATGGAACGCTGGCAGTCCACATTCGAGCATCGAGTGGACTTCAACCTGTCTGAAAGCGGAGTCCATCCCCTCACTCTCGCCGAGCTCTGCGACCTCGTGGACCTCGATCCTTCCGACGTGCTGCTCGGCTACTCGCAAAGCGACGGGTCCGACAGCCTGAAGGAGGGGATCGCGGCTCTCTACGACGACGCGACCGCCGAGAACGTGATCTGCACGACCGGCGGTGCCGAAGCGAATTACGTCGTCCTCTGGAGCCTGGTTTCGCCGGGAGATCGCGTGGTAGCGATCGAGCCGACGTATGGGCAGACCCCGGGGCTCGCGGTGGGCCTGGGCGCCGACCTCGTCTCGGTGCCGCTCGAGGAATCGCTCGGCTGGCAGCCGCGTCCCGGGTCGGTGAAGGAAGCGGTCGGGGCCGGGACCCGGCTCGTGATCGTCACGAACCCGAACAATCCAACCGGCGCGGTGCTCTCCGACGACGCCCGAGCGGAGATCGTCGCGGCCGCATCTGCCGTGGGGGCCTGGATCCTGTCCGACGAGGTCTATGCCGGGGCCGAGGTGGACGCGCCCGAGACCCCGAGCTTCTTCGGATCCTACGAGCGGGCGGTCGTCACGGGGTCCCTGTCGAAGGCGTACGGTCTTCCCGGACTTCGCCTGGGCTGGATCACCGGGCCGGAGTCGCAGCGCGAAGAGTTCTGGGGTCGCAAGGACTATGTGACGATCACCCCCAGCGCCCTCTCGGACATCGCGGCAGACCACGTGATGCGACCGGAGAATCGCGCGAAGATCCTCGAGCGCACCCGGGGCATCATCCGAGCGAACCTGCCGACGATCACCGGGTGGTTCGATCGATACCCGGACCTCTTTCGCTATCGCGCACCCGACGCCGGAGCGATCTGCTACGTGAAGTATCTGCTCGATCTCAACTCGACGGAGCTGGCGGAACAACTGCGTTCGGAGAAGAGCGTCCTGGTGGTGCCCGGGGACCACTTCGGGATGGATCGCTACCTGCGAATTGGCTTCGGGAATCCCCTGGCCGATCTCGAGGAGGGGCTGGAACGGATCGCGGACTTGCTCGGGGCGCTTCAGCCCGCGTGATCCGCGTGGCGGTCGCACCCCGGAGGCGCGTCGTCTAGCTCTTGCCGCGGAGGCTCGAGCGGTGGCGGCGCACCCCCAGCCCCGCCGCGCCGAGGACGAAGAGCGTGGCGAACAGCCCGATGAGCATGCGTCGGGTGCCGTCGGTCGTACGATCCGTGAGGTCGTCGTGGAGCGAATCCAGTAGGGAGGCCGGATCGTACAGCACCCCCCCCTTCACGACGCGAGAGATCAGCTGAGTGTTCGTGATCTCCTCCAGAGGATTCCCTTCCAGAACGACGAGATCCGCGAGTTTCCCCACCTCGATCGTTCCCAGTGAATCTGAGACGCCCAGGGCGGTCGCGGCATTCGTGGTTGCCGCCGCTAACGCTTCCGCGGGCGTGAGCCCCGTTTCGACTAGCAGGCGCATCTCCTCGTGGATGACGAGGCCGGGGGCCAGGGCCTCGTCGGACCCCGTGATGAGCACTCCTCCGGCGTCGTGAAAGGTTTTCAGGAACCGCCGCATTCGCTCGACGGATCTGCCCATCCGCTCACGGTGCGCGTCGGTGAACTGGATATCCGGTCCCTGCCGAGCCGCGTCCGCAACCATCGGAAGCTCGGCGACCGGGTAAAGGCCCGCCGGGAACCTGTAGGGCTCGGCCCACAACTGCTCGCTGGCGAGAAGGGGCTCCAGCCAGGCCCCTCGTTCCGCGAGGGAGCGGGCGACGCTGTCCAGCACCGCCGGATCCGCCTCCAGCCAGAGGGATCGTCGCCAGACACGCCGGGTGTCCGAGCCGGGCTCGCCGGGGGGAGCCCGAAGGACTTCGGCCGGAACGGCGAGAGGGGGGATCGCGAGCATGTGCGAGAAGCCCACAAACCCGGCGTCTAGCGACAACCGGATCAGGGATCGAACAGAAGGCTCGTCGGCCCAGGCGTGACCGTAGATCGGGAGGCCGGCGTCTCGAGCGGCCTCGGCGGCAAAGACGATGACCGAATCCGGCGGAAGCTCGTGCACCTTGAGCCATGGGACTCCAGTCTCGACCAGCCGCCGAGCCGTCTCCGCGGCGCGCTCCCGGTCAGCGAATTCGCCGGGGGTTACTCGCGCGGATACGAGGAGACGAGGACTCGGCTCTCCGCTGCCGGTCGCGCGGCGGGCCTCGAGGACATTGGCCTCGAAACTGCCTCCGGTGCTCCCATCCCGGGTCAGCGTGACTCCGAGGAGGAACCGCAGCCTCTGGCGTCGCTCCGCACGGTCCCGATTCGTGAAGCGCGGATGGATGTGTGCGTCCACGAGCCCAGGGACGATCCAGAACCCGGTCGCGTCGATGTCGCTCGCCCCGGCCGGTGAGGGGCATTCCGTGTTCGCGCCGACGCAACGAAGGCGATCTCCCTCGACGACGAGCCTACCGTTCGCGATGGGCGAGGCACCGGTGCCGGTGATGATCGTCCCGCCCCTGATGACGAGGGCTCGATCCTGGCTGCACGAGGTGGCGATGGCGCACGAGGCGATCACCACGGTTCCCAGGACACATCGATTCAAGCGACCTCTGCGCGCCAAACGCCTGCCTCAGTCTCCACCCATGATCGAAGATCGTTCACTTTCGCACGCCACATTGCGCGGCGCGGCCCGGCCCCGCCAGTTCAGAAGCCGGATGCCACGGTGGGCATGGGAAATGCAGAAGTGCAGGCGATCATTGAACCTAGCCGGGGGATGCCCTTGAGGAACGGGCTCAATCGCCTGTTTGGACCCGCCGCCGTCTTGCTGGTCGCGTGGGCGATGCTGCTGATCGATACAGGAGCTGTCGCCTCCGCCTCCGCACTGTACGAGGCGGCTGAGGTCGGGAACCCCTACTTCGTGCCGCGGCACGCCGTGCTTCTGTACGTCAGGGTCCCGCTCGTGACGCTCTCCGCCTGCGTTCTGATCCTGTCGCCTGGACTGATTCTGGCGCGCGCGTTGGGCAGGGATCAGTCCCTCGACCGGCTGGTTATCTATGGATTCGGTCTGTCGCTGGTTGTCCTCGCCGCCTTGACCTCGACCCTGACCGCTATCGGCATTGCGCCGTCCGGGCGCGGGTTCGCGACCGTGCTCGCGCTCACCTCGCTGGCCGCTCTGGTCGTTCTCGCCCAGGCCCGCTCCTCGGCCGTCGGCAGGATCGAGGAAGGTGTCAGTCCCGCCACGCTGGCGAGCTATGCGGTTCCAGTCCTGATTCTCGTCGCGGCTCTCGCGCCGAAATTCCTCTGGGAGAGCTTCAACGGGGACGGTGCGCACGGGTTCGAAGCGTCACGGCTCCTTCTGCACGGTCCTCTTCCGTTTTGGGATCCAGCGGCGGGTGCGGTGTCGCGGTTCCCGGGCCTGACGACGATGCTATTCACGTTCCCGGCCTCATGGTTTATCCGACTCTTCGGCGAGGTCGAGGCGGCGGTACGTTTACCGTTCGTCTTGCATCTCGTCGCCCTCTACGCCGCGATCTGCGCCCTTGTACGATCGCGACGTGGCTCTGTTCTTGTCGCTCGCGACCGCTGGCTGCTGTGGCTGGGGCTCGCCGCGTACACGCTCGTCATGGCCTTCAGCGCGAGCTACAACCCCTATCATGCGGACATCGCTCTCCCGGGTGCCCAGGATACTCTCTTCCTCGCCTGCCTCCTGGCGTTCATGGGCGCTTTCGCCGATGAGGATCTGCCGGGCCTAGCCCTGTTCCTGGTACTGAGCGCCCTGGCCCTTCCGTCATGGGCGGTACTGATCGGGCTCTGGCTAGCGGCGGTGGTGCTCCTGTGGCGCCCGATTCCCTGGCGGACCGTGGTGTTCGCCGGGGGGATGTGCGTCCTGGTGGTACTCGCGCTTGCCGTGGTTCCGAGGGTGCTGGCGCGCCTGCCGCTCCCCGCACCCGGCGTCGAGCACACGAGCGGCCAACTCCTCGAGCGGTTTCAATACGTGCGGTTGACCGACTGGCAGCGGTGGCTCTTCCTCATCGTACCCGGCGGCATTCTTCCAGCGCTCTACCTCATTGCGTGGAAACGCCAGGACGCGGTGGCACGCGCCCTCACGATCGTCGCGGTCGGGTACTTCCTGTTCTTCTACGTGCAGGCGTACACGTCGTTGCACCATTTCCTGCCCGCGGCCGTGATCCCGATGGCCACGCTGTGGAGAGACGATCTCCAGGGGGCAGGGGGCCGGCGGCTGCGCATCGGAGCATTGGGACTCGGAGTGCTCGCAGTCGTGCTGGCGCTCCCGGCTAACTCCGGGATTCACCTCCACGGCAAGCACGTGGGGTACTCCATCGAAGATCGGCGTGGAGGCTACGACGAGGGCGAACCCGGGAGCTTCTCGTCCGGGCACCTGTACTGGACGCTGTTCGGTCGGATTCTGAGCGACGATGTCCCCGATGCGGGCTACGGGGGTTCGCCGCTTGTATGGAACTACTATTCGAACCATGCTCCCGAGAACCGCCGTGCCGCGTACGTAATCACGGCGGCCGCGTCACCCTCGCCACCCGGTGGGATCCTGGTTGCGAGCGACGAAACGGCTGACCTGTACGTCCTCGACGAGTCTGTCTGGGAACGCGACAGGAACTACGTGGAGGAAGGGTCCCTTGGCAGGCTCTTTGCTATCCCCAAGACCGTGCTCTTCCGCGCAGCGGGCGCTGGGGCCGATGAAGGCGTACATGACCTGTCCGGTTTGGTTCGAAGGCTGAGAGGCGACTCGCGATGAACGGCAGTAAGACGGCGGAACAAGTGGGCGGAATCGAGCAATCGGTGGAGGACGAGGCGATCGGAGAAGGCTCCACCGATTCCACCCACCTTACCTACAGCGACTACGCCGACGCCTACTTCCGCACGCGGTTCGGCTTCGACCCGCGTCGGGACCTGGTGTGGTCCGAGGTCTGCCGATACCTGCAGAATGCGTTCATCCCGGAGGATGCGCGGGTCCTCGATGTCGGGGCGGGGTATTGCAACTTCATCAACAACGTCCGCGGTTCGGAGAGGCATGCCGTCGATCTGTTCACCGAACTCCCGGATTTCGCCGAAGACGGGGTTCACGCGCACGTGGGTAGTTGCACGGACATGTCGTTTCTGGCCGACGATTCGATCGACATCGCGTTCACGAGCAACCTCTTCGAACACCTGACCCGTGAACAGCTCATTCCGACGATGAACGAGCTTCGACGCGTCGTGCGGACGGAGGGAACGTTGATCGTTCTGCAGCCCAACTTCCGTTTCTGCTACAACACGTACTTCGACGACTACACCCATCTGCAGATCTTCACGGATCGCAGCCTGTTCGATCTGCTCGAGGTCTTCGGTTTCCGGGTTCGCGAAGCGAAGCCGAGGTTCTTGCCCGTCAACATGAAGTCGACGCTTCGGCTCCGGTTACCGATGCTGCGGCAGATCGTCCGCTTCTATCTGGCGCTACCGTTCAAGCCACTGGCGGGTCAGATGCTCTTCGTCTGCGAGAACACCCCGAAGGTCTGACCCGCGGCCGGGGGAATCAGACCCGCCGCGCCCGGACTGACCGGACGCGGTCGGTTACTGACCTGAGCCGGTCGATGTCTTGCGCTTCAACCACCCGCCGGGGTTGAACGTCAGGACGAAGTTCTCTCGAGTCAGGTCCTGCTCGAACTGCTGCCCGTCCTCCTCGTCGAGAAACTGGAGCACCGCCCACATCGGTCCGTAGCCACCGTCGAGGTGGGCGAGCTCCTCTCGCAGCGGCAACGCATCTAGGTTGGTGTCCTCGGCCACGATGTAGCTCCCGGGGCTCACCATCGGACCGTACGCCCTCAGCTCGTCGAGGACGTGCTCACCGGCGTGGTTCGAGTCGAGGGCGACGAGCACCTTCTTTCCGGCCACCATCTCTCCGATCTGGCTGACGATCTCCGGGTCCGTCGAGCTGCCATGAAAGAACTGCACGTGCTTCTGCCAGAGTGGCTGCTCCGCGGCCTGCTGGTTGTAGTCGGTGATGTCGATCGTGAGGACGCGAGAGTCCTCCAATCCCAGCCCGTTCAGGACGTGTGCCCAAAGAAGCGCCGACCCGCCGTAGGCGGTGCCGGTCTCGATGATGAAATCGGGCTGCACGTCGTAGATGACCTGCTGCATCATCCACGTGTCCATCGGGTTCTTCTGGATCCGGATCCCCAGATACCAGAGGTTCTGCCAGATTCGGAGCTCGTGCCACAGGCTCATGAGCTCCTTCTGCTTGTCCACCCCGAGCTGCGACTCCCGAGCCTCCATAATCTCCTGCGAACGCCGACTCAGGACCGCGAGCGTGGTACTGTCACGAAGGTCCGCGGACCGGGGGCGCGGTGTCGCCGCCGGCGCCGGCGGTGAGTCGTCGCCCCGGATCCAGGAAACGACGGTCTCCCGCACGGGCTGGTACGCGGTCTCGGCAAAGATCCCGCCCGCGATCACGGTGACCGCCGCGGTCAGCGTGCAGTAGACGAGAAGCTGTCGACGCGTGTATGCGCTCATAGCGCTGGCTCCCAGGATTGGTGCTTCGTTCATTCGGCAGCGGGATTCGACCCGCACCCGAGGCATTCTCCACGGCACATGCAAGGGACGTGCGCAACTCCGTGGCACCTCGACAAGGTACAAGACCCGCCTCGACAACCATTTGCGGTGTGGAAGGAGCCGCGCTTCCATCGCCAGGCCTCGGGCCGGCGTAGGGCTCGCGCGACACCGGGATGACTCGCTCGTGGTGGACCGGGCAATCAGTCTCCCCGCACGTTCGTGGTTGAAACGAGGCCGAATTCGTGCATCATGCCCAAGACCACTTGCACCCTGGAGGCGGATTCGAGCTTGATCACCACTGATCCACCCTCATCAGAGCCCGGAACCGGCGGCGTCGAGACCCCGGCCGGACGAACGATGACACCGGTCGCGCTTCTCGCGCTCGCGGCGAGATTCGGTTTGCTGTTGGGTCTTGCCGAGGTGGCGTTGCGTGGGGTTCAACGGGCGAGAGGAACCCGCACGTTCCTTAGCGCGGACG
>JAOTZH010000069.1 GCA_029861425.1 Gemmatimonadota bacterium | reverse complement strand
CAGGAGCTCTTGCTCATCCCGGACCCGCCCGGCGACGTGGAGGACGTTTGGGTCCACATCGAGGCCGGCGACCCGCTCGGCCACCTGCCGCGCGAGATCGCATCGTGGCTCGCGCCCTGGATGAGACACGGCGGTCTGGCGCGCGCAAGGGTGCTGAAAGTGGGAGACGAGACCGTTCCGAGCTGGAAGCGACTGCTGGTCGAGGTGACCTGCGCCACCTGATCCGACCCCGCCGAGGCGCGACGGTCACATGGACTGGACGCCCAGCTCGACGACGTCCCCGACCGCCACCGTCTCCTCCGTGTAGAACGGCTCGCCATACGGTTCCCTGATCAACGATCCGTAATGCCTCGTCTGCGTCTCGACACGCTCCAGCAGCGGCTGACCCGTCGGGAAGATCTCGCCCGCTTGATCGGCCCCTTCGAACTGCGAAGCGTAGCAGCGGATCGAGTCGAGCTTCTTCGAGAACTGCGCATCGGTCAGCGGAACGACGAACGTCGGCTTCACGGGGTCTTCGCGGTACGCGAGAGCATAGAGGATCTTGTGCGGCCGCGTCGCGGGGCCGCCATCGTAGTTCCCGAGTCCCGCCAGAAAGCACGCGTCCCGGGCCAGTTCGGACGCGACGCGGTGATCGGGGTGACGACCGACCTGGAACGGCAGGATCACCACGCGCGGGGTGAGGTCCCGCAGCACCCGCACGAGCGAGCGCCTGGACTCGTGCGAGTTCTCCAGGTGGGCGTCGGGCAGCCCCGCGTTCACCCTCACCGACACGCCGAGCACCTCCGATGCCCGAGCGGCCTCGGCCGCCCGAATCTCCGGAGTCCCACGGGTGGCCGTCTCACCGCGCGTCAGATCGAGGATCCCGACCGAATGGCCCGCCTCGGCTGCCCGCGCGAGGGTGCCGCCGCACGTCAGTTCCGCGTCGTCGGGGTGCGCCGCGATCGCGAGGATGTCGACATGCTCGGTCATCGCCTACTCGTACCGTAGCGCGTCGACCGGCTCGAGACTGGCCGCTCTTGAAGCCGGGTAAAGGCCGAAGCCGACTCCGGTGAGCGCCGACGCCGCCAGCGCCGCCACGATGGACCAGAGCGGGACCGTCGCGGGAACGGGGGTCCACGCTTCGAGCGCGAACACGATAGCGCCTCCGCACAGAAGCCCGATCCCGCCACCGACCAGGGTCAGCGTCGCGGCCTCGACGAGGAACTGCCACATGATGTCTCTTCGGCGGGCTCCCATGGACTTCCGAAGCCCGATCTCCCGTGTTCGCTCGGTCACCGAGATCATCATGATCCCGATGACTCCGACGCCGCCCACGAGTAGGCCGACGCTCGACAGACCGACCATCACGGC
Organism: Gemmatimonadota bacterium; assembly: GCA_029861425.1. GTDB lineage: Bacteria > Gemmatimonadota > Gemmatimonadetes > Palauibacterales > Palauibacteraceae > Palauibacter. The sequence continues at coordinate 15,746 of JAOTZH010000069.1, read as the reverse complement.
GAACAGGGCGCCGGTCAGCCGCCCCCACAGGTCGACGATCTGATCCTGTGTCATGACCGCGAAGTCGTCTTCTTCGCCGGGCTGCAGGCCCCGCAGTCTGCGCATCCTGGCGTGGACGACGTCGATCGCGTCCTGCAGATCGGTCTGCGGCTCCGGCCGCACGATGAAGCTAATCGAGCGATCCCAGACATTCAGATTCTTGTCGGTCGTCTCGAAGGGCGCCATGACGTAGTGGGTGGCGAGGCCGGCGAAGAGATTCGCCGGCGGACGGTAGATTCCGATCACGCGGAGGCTCGTCTCGTCGTTGCGGCCCGTGATCCGGATGTTCCGGTCCAGCGGGTCGAGCCCGCCGAAGAGATCGACCGCCGTCGCCGAGTCGATCACGACGACGTTCGCGCGGCGCTCCGCCTCCACGTTCGTGAACCAGCGTCCGTCCATGATGTCGCCGTTGTCGATCTCGAGGAAGTCCGAGCTGACCCCGTAGAGCGAGATCTCGACTTCCTGCGAGCCCCACGACGCCTCGTAGCCCGAGCCGCCGAGATCGACCATGGCGGCGGCACTCTCGATCCCGGGCAGGGACCCGAGGTCCCGGGCCCAGCGCGCGTCCAGCGGGTCGTTCTTGAAGAAGTCGCTCTCCTCCTCCTCCAGCGGCCCGCCGACTCCCATTCCGCTCGAGAAGTCGAAGTGTGCCACATAGAACGTCGTGATCCCGCGCGAAGAGATCATCTCCGTGAAGCTGGAGTTGATCCCGGTGATCACCGCGGCCATCACCATCACGACGAGCACGCCGATCGTGACGCCGAGGATCGTCAGGGCGCTCCGCACCCGGTTGGCCCCCAGTGAATCGAAGGCGACGGAGATGCCCTCCCTCACCGTCGTGAAGAAGCCCATGCCACCGGTGATTCGTGGACTCATGCCAGCCTCATTCTGAGCGCAGAGCTTCGATCGGGTCGAGCTTCGACGCCCGATACGCGGGATAGATACCGGAAGTGACGCCCACCCCCATCCCCATGACGATCGCCAGAACCAGCCACGGCACGGAGATCGTGGCGGGAAGCGGGGAAAGCCGGTCGACCAGATCGGCGAGCCCCAGGCCGACGGCGATGCCGATGAGCGATCCGACCATCGAAAGTGTCGAGGCCTCGGTCAGAAACTGGAACAGGATGTCCCGTCGTTTTGCGCCAAGAGACTTGCGCAGACCGATCTCCCGCGTCCGGTCGCTGACGGACAGCAGCATGATGTTCATGATCACGATGCCGCCGACCACCAGGGACACCGAGACCAGACCCGGGATGGCCGCCAGAAGGATGGTGTTGATCGTGTTCCAGGCGCTCAGCAGGTCGTTGGACGTTTGCAGATGGAAATCGTTCTCTTCGGTCGGACGGAGACCCCGGTTGCGGCGGAGTGCGCCCTCGACGACGGCCATCGTGGGCTCCATCAGATCCTCGACCTCCACCTTGACGCTGATCTCGTCGACGCCGTTGCGACGGCGGGAGAGGGTCGCGTTGAAGGTTGAGAAGGGGATCAGAATCGAGGCGTCCCGGACGTTACCGATGAAGCCGCCCTGCTTCTCGAACACACCGATGACACGGAATCGCTGCCCACCCACCCGCACCCTGTTGTCGATCGGAGAGGTCGTGGGGAACAGTCGCTCCGCGATCTGGGAGCCGATCACCGCGACCTTCAGCCCGCGCTGTTCGTCGATCGGTGTAAGACCGCGCCCATCTTCGATCTTCCACCCCTGAACGAGCTGATATTCGGGCGAGCCACCGATGACGCGGACGTTGCGACGCGAATTCGACCCATAGCGGGCCTCACCGAAGCTTCGGTCTGCCGAATAGGCTACGTGAAGCGCATTGGGCGCGGCATCCACGACGACGTCGACGTCCCGGAGCAACAGGTCCGGATTCCGTGCCTGGCGACGTCGCTCGGCTTGGTCGACGCGACCGGTCTGTATCTGGGCCCGACGGACGACGGTGAACGTGTTCACGCCGAAGAGGGAGCCGGCGAAGTCCTCGCGGACATACGTGTTCATTCCCTCCACGATCGTGATGACTGCGATCAGGAAGGTGATTCCGATGATCACGCCCACGAGCGAGAAGAACGACTTCAGCTTCTGCGCCCATATCTGCTGGAGCGCGAGACGGATCCCCTCCCACATCCTCATGGCGGGCTAGGGAATGTGGAAGTCGTGGCCGGCGGCACCCACGAAGGTCGGGATCTCGGCGTTATGTGACGCGATCTTTCCATCGACCAGGGTGATGACCCGCTGCGCGTGCGAGGCGATATCGAACTCGTGCGTGACCATGATGATCGTCTGTCCGGCCGCGTGAAGACTCTCGAACACGTCCATGATCTCCTCGGATGTCGACGAGTCGAGGTTTCCGGTCGGCTCATCCGCCAGCACGATCGAGGGGTCGTTAACCAGCGCGCGGGCGATGGCCACGCGCTGCCTCTGGCCACCGGAAAGCTCGTTCGGCTTGTGATCCATTCTGTCGCCGAGCGCGACGCGCTCCAGAGCCGCGGACGCCCGCCGCTGACGTTCCTTGGACCTCACTCCCGCGTAGATGAGCGGGAGCTCGACGTTGTGCAGGGCCGTGGCCCGAGGGAGAAGGTTGAACGTCTGGAAGACGAAGCCGATCTCTCGATTCCGGATCCGCGCGAGCTCGTCGTCATCGAGGACCTGAACCTCCTGGCCGTTCAAGACGTACTCACCCTCGGTCGGGCTGTCGAGACACCCGATGAGGTTCATGAGTGTCGACTTGCCGGACCCGGACGGCCCCATGATCGCCACGTATTCGTTCCGACGGATCTCCACGTCCACGCCGTTCAGCGCCCTCACCGTCTCGGCGCCCATCACGTAGTGCTTGTGGAGATTGTGCGTCGTGATGATCGCTTCGTTCGTATTCTGCACGTCTATCGTCGTCCTCAGCCTGCCCCGCCGGACGAACCTGCATCGCCCCGGGGCGCCCGGTTGTTGATCTCGATTCGAGAGCCGTCTTCGAGCTGTCGGATGGCCTGGAACGAGCCGGAGACGACTTCGGTTCCAGCGTCGAGGCCGGAGATGATCTCGAAATAGTTGTCGCCCGCGATCCCGATCTCCACGGGCTGGAAGCGAACCAACTCGCCGTCCACGACGAAAACACCCTCGACGTCCCTGGCGCGTAATCCGGCGTCCGTCGCGGGCACGTTCTCGTTGGGGATGTCCTCGATCGCATCGGCGTCCATGAGCGTCAAGCTCGTGATCGGCACCGACAGGACATCAGCTCGTGTCTCGGTGATCACGTCGGCCGTGGCCGAGAGATCGGGCCGGATTCCGGGAGGAGGCGCGTCGAGCTTGATCCGGACTTCGAAGTCGATGGCCTGGTTGCTGCTTCCGCCGGCCGCCGGGTTGATGGGAACGATCGAGCTGTTTCCGATCTCCGTGACCACGCCGCTGAACCGTGAGTCGCCGAAGGCGTCGATCTCGATGGAAGCCGAGTCTCCGATCGCGATTTCGGGGATGTCCGTTTCGTCGACCTCGATGACGGCTTCCATGACCGAGAGGTCGGCGATCGAGAGGAGGAGGCTGCCGGGGTTATTCATCGTTCCGACGACCGCGGTCTCGCCGCGCTCGACGTTGAGCCGGGTGACCCGACCGGCCATCGGGGCTCTGATCGTGGTCTTGCCGAGCTGATCGAGCGCCTGCTCGAGATTGGCCTCGGCCTGGTCGACCTGATGCTCCGTGGCCTCGAAAAGCCTCATCTGCACCTGGGCCTGAGTCACGGCCTGCTCGACCTCGGCAGCCGTCACGAAATCCGTGCCGCGCTCCTGGAGCGCGAGGAAGCGCTCGGCGTCACGCTGCGCCTGCTCCCAGGAGGCTCGCTGCTGTGCTTCGGACGCCTGTGCCTGGGAGAGCGCGGCCCTCGATCGGTTGACGGAGGCCTGGAACTGGGCGGGGTCGATCTGGAGAAGGAGATCCCCTTCCAGAACGTCCTGTCCCTCTTCGATCGGCAACTGGATGATTCTTCCCGCGACGTCGGTGGTGATGTCCACCTGCGTCTCAGGCTCGATGTGACCGGTCGCCGACACCTTGGCGACGAGGCTGCGAATGTCGACCGCCTCTGTCCGGATCTCGATGACTTCGCCACCCGGACGTCTGAGCGCTCCGGCAGCCATGGCCGCGATCCCGCCAACGACGATGATCGCGATCAATACCTTCTTCATCTTCCGCACGAACCTTTATCAGGGACCCGGCAGCGCCGGGGCATCTCTGGAGTCGAGTCCTGTTACGTGGCCGAAAGGCCCCACGTTTCAACGACAACCGGCAACTCGGCCGCCCCGAATCTCGCCAGAATCGTCAATCCTGGATACCCCGGCGCCGAAAACGTATTCGGGTGCGAACGGGCCGCGGGGCTTCACGTCCACGGCCGGCGGCGACAGCCGCTCAGCCCCCGGCGATCGCCGAGGCGCCGACGATGATCCCGTAGAGCACGAGCAGGTACATCGCGCCGCCGAACGCCGAACGGCCCGAATATAACTTGCTCACGGCGATTCCCAGCACGATACAGGTCCACACCGCGAAGACGTTGATGCGGGCGAGGAACCGCGCCAGATACCCGTTGCCCATGTCCGGGAGGATCAGAGCCGGGGACAGGACGACCTGCTCGCCGCCCATGAGGAGGAGCCCCAGCACGACGAAGCCGCCCACGGTGAGGATCACGAACGCGTGCACGACCGCGCTATAGAGTTCCCTGAACCGCGCCTCCCCACCCATGACGACGTTGAAGGCGAGGCTGATCATCCCGGCCACGACGGCGGTCGCGATCGGGAGCCAGATGACGGCTACGCCAATGCCCCATCTCCGCATGAACCCCATGATCTGTTCGGCGTCGGCCGGGTCCGTGTCCGGGGGCATCTGCTGCATGAAGAGCTCGCGGAATCGCTCCTCCGGAAGGAGCATCTGAGACGCGGCGGACGCGATGAGCAGCAGGATCATCACATCGATCCAGACCGGGCGAGCCCGAAGCGCCTCGAAGAGGGCGCCCGGAGAGAAGAAGACCTGGCCGATGCGAACGAGCAGGTTCGGTCCGCGGGCCGTCTCTTCCGGGGGATTCGAAGCACCGTCAGGGGTCATCGTTTCCATTCTCGTCTCTCCGGTTGGCCGACCCGCACCAGGCGGGGCGGATTGTCTCGAAGAAACCCGGATCGAACGCCAAAGTCCAGTCCTCGCGACCGTGTCTCGCGGTCATCGGCGATTCGGTCGGCGGACTATCTCGGCGGCAGTCGGATCGCCTCTCGCCCAGTCGCCGGGTCCAGCACTCGGAGCAGACGTCCATCGTCATCGACCCAGACCTGATGCACGCCGCCATCGACTCGAATGTCGTAGCGAGTCGCCGCGACCGGCCGATCGTCGATCGAGACCTGTGAGAGCCGCTCGCCGACCAGCTCCGCCTTCGCGGTCGCGCCCCGCGCCGGCATCACGACATCGACGACGCCCGGGTTCGATCGGAGGACGTGAAGGAGCACCAGATAATGGTGGGCCACACCGTCTTCCAGCACCGTGCACGGCCCCCTCGACGGAAGCTCCCGCCAGCGCTCTCCGTCCGCGGAAACGTCATGGATCCGAATCCGGTCGACGGTCCAGACGCCTTCGATCGATCGCCCGCCCGGCCCCTGGAGCAGATACTGGACCCCGCGCTGCTGTCCATCGAGCCCGATACCGACCTGGATCTCGCCACCACGGTTTCCGGACGGTTCGATATTGGCCACGGAGTTGAGGTTCGCCCCCGCTTCCCAGACCCGGAAGCTCTCGATGGCGACTCGCTGCCCGCCTTCGAGGACCGACAGGCGTCCGGCGTCGACCTGTTGCGCCGACAGCGTCGCGGATCCCGCGATGGCTGCAGCGGTGGCGATGGACAACACCCTCAGCATCCGGCCAGGACGCTCATTCGCCTTCGGGCGCCTCACGGCCGAACAGCCGTTCTCCGATGTACTCCACGAGGTACTCATAGAGCCGTTTTCCCTTTCCGGCCGTAGCGGCCGTCGGTCGCCCGATTACCCCACTCGAGCCCCGAAGTGGCACCGGTTCCGTTCCTTCGAGCCGGTCGCCGTGGGCCACACGGTCCAGATCCGCGTCCTCGATCGCATCTAGACGCACTGAGTTCGGAAAAAGATACATCATGAGAGACGTCTCGATCTCGCCGCCTCGCTCCGGTGCTCGTGGCGTCCGGAGCGCAGGCGACGTATCGACTACGTTCGCGTCGACGGCCCTGATCCGCAGGTCTCCGCCCATCACGCTCACGAGAGCCCGGTAGTGAGGCCCGAATCCGTTCGACGTGATGAGAACCAGGTCTCGGAGGCCCTGGTCGACCCACCCGGCGACGATGTCGTTCAAGGCGCGGTGCAGGGTCTTATGAGCCAGGATCGCACCGCCGGCATAGGAATGGTCCACCTCAGATCCGGCTCCGAAGGGGAAGGTCGGACCGACGAGCACGCCGTACCGGGCGCCGATGCCTTCGGCGAGAGCGGTCGAGATGCGGACGTCCGTGTCGAGAGGCAGGTGCGGACCGTGCTGCATGATCGAACCCACCGGCCAGATCATCCTCGGATCCTCTCGAAACCGGGCGGCGGCCTCCGGCCACGTCAGGGCGGCCAGCCGCGGCACATCGCGTCGAGTCGTCATTCCTCCCGTTTCCGCGTTCCTGCCCGAGCCACGGTGGACCCGCTCGCGCGGTCGGGCAACCCGCACCGCGTGAGAGCTCGTTGAGACTCGTCCGGAAGCTGTCGACTGGAGCCGCGGCGCGGTCGCGGCCGAAACCGCCGGCCCCGGGGGGCAGATGGTGCAGAAGGTGGATACCGCGGCCGTGACCGGTCTCGATGTGCGCAGGGTGAAGGTCGAGGTGGCGATCACGAGGGGGACTCCCATGATTCAGATCGTCGGCCTCGCCCAGAGCGCGGTTCGCGAGGGGCGCGAGAGGATCCGCGCGGCCGTATCGCAGATCGGGCTGCACGTTCCCGGTCTCAGGATCACCGTGAACCTGGCACCGGCCGACATCCGAAAAGACGGGTCTGCCTTCGATCTTCCGATTACGGTCGGAATCCTGACGGCGGCCGGGACGATACCGGCGGATCGCATCCGGGGCACCATCATCGTGGGCGAGTTGGGCCTCGACGGCCGCCTGCGACCGATCCGGGGCGCGCTGCCGATTGCGCTTCACGCGGGGGACTCGACCGATGCCGAGCGGCTGATCGTACCCGCTGAGAACGAGGTCGAAGCGAGGTCGGCCCCGGACCTCGACGTCATCGGTGCCGCGACGCTGACCGAGGTGCTCGATTTCCTGCGGAACGGCGCCCGGCCTCCCCAACGCCCGCGGCGCCGGGCACCCGCATCCAGACCGGCGCGGAATGCCCCGGATCTCTCTTCGGTGCGGGGCCAGCTGGCAGCGAAGAGGGCGCTGGAGATCGCGGCGGCAGGTGGGCATAACCTGCTCATGCGCGGCTCCCCGGGGGCCGGAAAGACGAGCCTCGCGCGCTGCCTCCCAGGGATTCTGCCGCCGCTCGAACGCCGCGAGGCCGTTCAGGTCACCGCGATTCACAGCGTGGCGGGAACCCTGGGGCCGGACCGAGGTCTGATGGTCGAGAGACCGTTTCGCGCGCCGCATCACTCGATCAGCGAGGCCGGTCTGGTGGGTGGCGGGAGCATCCCGCGACCCGGCGAGGCATCGCTCGCTCACTGCGGCGTACTGTTTCTCGATGAGCTGCCAGAGTTCGGCCGGGGCGCCCTGGAGTCGCTTCGACAGCCGCTCGAGGAGGGCGCGATCCATCTGGTTCGTGCTCAGGCTTCCGCGACGTTTCCGGCTCGATTCACGCTGGTGGCGGCCATGAACCCGTGCCCCTGCGGCCGCCTGTACGAGTCCGGCACCGGTTGTGAGTGCCCGCCCGGCCGGGTTCAGGCGTACCAGAGGAGGCTCAGCGGGCCGCTCCTCGATCGGATCGACATGCATGTCGATGTGCCCCCGGTCACCTGGGGGGAGCTGGCCTCACCGGTCACCGAGTCGAGCGCCAGCGTTCGCGAGCGGGTCGTCGCCGCGATGAAGGCGCGACCGCACATCCGATCCGACCGAGAGGACCCGGTGCGCGATCCTCGCCTCACGAGCGAGAGTCGCGCTCTGCTGCGTGCGGCGATCGACCGCGTGAGCCTGTCCGCGCGGGGCGTGCACCGGACCATTCGCGTCGCGCGGACGATCGCGAGTCTGGAGGGGACTGACGCCATCGAGGAATCCGCCGTGGCGGAGGCAATCCGGTATCGAGCCCCGCCGGCGGCCTGAGCGCCGGCCCCGGGCACATGTCCACGCGAGTCAGCCCCGGGCTGCCGGGTCCCGGATCTCGCTCCTCCCCGAAAGGTCCGTGCGTACGTCCTCGGAGCGCTCGCCTCGGCCCAGCGCGACGAAGTTCGCGAGGAGCCTGTGACCACCCGATGTGAGGACCGCCTCCGGGTGGAACTGGACCCCCCACACGGGCAGCGCCCGATGCTGGACGGCCATGGCCTCACCGGATTCGCTCCTGGCGGTCACGAGCACATCCCCGCCCGGATCGTCGAGCGGGATCACCAGCGAGTGGTATCGCGTCACCTGGAGGGGCGACTCCAGCCCCGCGAACAGGCCCTTCCCATCGTGCGAAATGCTGGACAGAGCCCCGTGCATCGGACGTCGTGCCCGTGCCAGTCCGCCTCCGAACGCCACGGAGATACATTGGTGACCGAGACACACCCCGAGGACCGGCGTCGAGCCGCTCAGTTCGCGTATGAGGGGGACGGAGACACCGGCCTCGTCGGGAGTGCAGGGGCCCGGGGACAACACGATGTGGGACGGTCCCAGTGTTCGAACGTCCGCCACCGTCACCTCGTCGTTTCTCACCACGCATACGGATTCGCCGAGCTCCTCGAAGTACCGCGCGAGGTTGAAGACGAAGGAGTCGTAGTTGTCGACGAGGAGGATCATGCGGGTCTCGACCGAGAGGCTTCGCGAACGCGGGATTCCCAAGGGTCCGGACCGCGCAGCTTACCGCCCGCCGGCTTCTCGGGCGAACCGGTGACGGCCTCTCGAGACCCGTCCTCGGACTCCGCGCGTCTGTTCGTCGCCGTCCGCCCTCCTCCAGACGCCCGGGCCGAGCTCGCCCTGGCGTTGGCCCACGTCCGAGATGCGGGGCGGGCGTTCCGCTGGGTGCGTGAGGGGCAGCTCCATCTCACGCTCCGATTCGTCGGTGCGGTTGATCGCTCGTTGATCGGCGAGGTGAGCCAAAACCTGGATCTGGCCGTGTCCCCTCATCATCCGTTCCAACTGGACATTCGCGGCACCGGCTGTTTCCCCGGGCCGCGCCGCCCACGCGTTTTGTGGGCGGGCGTCGAGTCAACGCCGGAGCTGCTGGAGTTGCAAGCGGCGGTGGAGGTCGCGGTTCGGAATGCTGGATGCGCTCCGGAAGATCGCCCGTTCCTGCCGCACATCACGGTCGCCCGGATTCGGCCGGGATCGGTAGTCGACGAGGGCGTGGTCGCCGACCTGGACTCCACCCGGCTCGCCATCCGGGTGCCGGTACGGGAGGTGGCGCTCATGGAGAGCACGCTGTCGCCCGCGGGCGCGCGCCATCGGGCGCTACGCGTATGCCCGTTGGGCCGTGGGTCCGGCGGTGTCGTCACCCCCCGATGAGCCGGCCGGCCGGGCCTTCGGACACGGTCCGCGTCGCGGCGGGCACGGTGCATGTGTGTGCCCGCTCCACGTGCTACCTTGGCGACGAGTCAGGAGGCCGGGGGCACGGGAGAAGAGATGGCGCTGGTAAGAAACGCGTTCGCGACGATAGGGTTCTTCACGGTGATTCTCGTGGTGGGGCTCGGAGCCTGGATATTCCGCGCCGAGATCACGAACTGGGTCAACAGCAAGAACGAAGTCGTCATGACCGAACCGAGCCCCGAGCTCGCGGATGTGGCCGACGAGAAGATCCGGGAGGTCCTGGACGGCGAGGGTGGACGGGAGACCCGCCTCACGGAAGCCGAGCTCCAGAGCTACGTCCGGTATCGAGGGATGGAGAGGCTGCCGCCCGGCGTGAACAACCCCGCCGTCGATATCCAGGACTCCACAATCTACGTCAGCGCCGGGCTGGATCTGACCGTGCTGGACGTTGGAGGCGACGCCGTGGAGAACCTGCGCCGGGTCATCGGCGACTCCGCGCTGGTGTCGAGCGAAATCCTTCCCCGCGTGACGGGACCGGGCCGCGGACGGGTCGACATCCTGAGCCTTCAGGCCGGCATGTTCCCGATTCCTCCGATGCTCATCGGCACCGCGATCCAGCAACTGGGTCTGCCGAACGAGGGGGCTGCCCTTCTGCTGGATTTGCCACTCGACGTGGTCGAGCTCCGGATCGAAAACGAGGAATTGGTACTGATCCGCGATCGTTGACGCCCGACACCCGTTTCCGCGCTGCGGCCACTCACGGCGGCCGCAGCTTTTCCGCCGAGTCACGACGGAGACTCCACCGACATGTCTGAACGCTTCTCGAACTATGTAGCCGGCGAATGGACCGCCCCCGCCAGCGGCGAGTACATCGAAAACCGCAATCCAGCGAACACGAGCGAGGTGATCGGCCTGTTTCCGGACACTTCCGCGGAGGAGGTCGATGCCGCGGTCGCGTCGGCACAGCGCGGCTTCGATGAATGGTCCGAAACGCCTGCCCCCGAGCGCGGCCTCGTACTCAAGAAGGCCGGGGACCTCATGGCCGAGCAGAAGGAGGATCTCGCGAGGATCATGACGCGAGAGATGGGCAAGGTCCTCGAGGAGACGCGGGGGGACGTCCAGGAAGCCATCGACACCGCCTACTACGCCGCGGTGGAAGGCCGGCGGCTCTTCGGACACACCGTGCCGTCCGAGCTCAGGAACAAGTGGGCCATGTCGTTTCGCCGTCCGATCGGCGTGTTCGGGATCATCACTCCGTTCAACTTCCCGGTCGCCGTGCCTAGCTGGAAGATCTTTCCCGCTCTCGTTTGCGGGAACAGCGTGATCTACAAGCCCTCCGAGGACGTGCCGCACGCCGCCCACCGCTTCGTGGAGATCCTCCTCGAGGCCGGTTTGCCGGCCGAGTGCATTCAGCTCCTCCACGGGCGCGGCGAAACGGTGGGGAGGGCCGTCGTGGAACACCCCGGCGTCCCCGGTCTTTCCTTTACCGGATCGACGGAGACCGGCAGCCTGATCGGGGAGGTCGCTGGCAGGATGCACAAGCGCCTGTCGCTCGAGATGGGGGGCAAGAACGCACAGATCGTCATGCCCGACGCCGACATGGATCTGGCCATCGAGGGGGTGCTCTGGGGCGCGTTCGGGACGACCGGGCAGCGTTGCACCGCCACCAGCCGGCTACTGTTGCACTCCGACATTCACGACGCGTTCGTCGAGAAGCTCGTCTACGAAGCCGAGGCGCTGGAGCTCGGGGACGGCCTGGACGATCGCAAGGACGTGGGGCCCCTGATCCACGAGGCGGCGCTCCGGAAATGCGAGCGGTACGTGGAGATCGCTCGTGAGCAGGGGGCCAACGTGGCCTGCGGGGGGCGGCGTGCCACAGGTCCGGATCTCGATGGAGGCTGGTTCTTCGAGCCGACCGTTCTCACGGGCGTCGCGCGCGACCACAGGACGGCTTGCGAGGAGATCTTCGGCCCGGTGCTGTCGGTCATCTCCTTCGATGGTGTGGACGAGGCCTTCGAGATCAACAACGAGGTCCGATATGGATTGTCATCCGCGATCTACACGCGCGATGTCAACGTGGCGTTCCGGGCGATCCAGCAACTCGACAACGGCATCACATACGTAAACGCGCCGACGATCGGGGCCGAAGCGCACCTGCCGTTCGGCGGAGTAAAGGGAACCGGCAACGGGCACCGCGAGGGCGGTTGGGAGGTATACGAGTTCTACACAGAGACGAAGGTGGCGTACGTCGACTTCAGCGGGAAGCTCCAGCGCGCCCAGATCGACGTGGAGTGGTGACGACGGGTTGACGGACCCTGTCATCCTGGGGGTGGCATGAAACCCCTCATTGGTCACATCGTTGTATTTGGTCACATCGTTGTATTCAGAAGGACGACAACCCCAGGTCCGGCGATGAACGAGCAGGCGCCCCAGGCGAACGACCCCGAGACCGCGAATCCCGTGAGTCCCGCACCCCCTCGCGGTTCGGCGAGGGCGCGTCAATCGGTCGGCCGATGGATGTGGGAATGGACGAAGTCGATCTTCATCGCCCTTCTGCTGTTCCTCTTCGTTCGAACGTTCATGATCGAGGCCTTCCAGATTCCGACGGCTTCGATGGAGAGCACCCTGCTCGTCGGGGATTTCCTGCTCGTGAACAAGATGGTCTACGGGGCCGAGATCCCCGGAACCGACCTGCAGTTCCCGGCCTTCGATCAGCCTTCTCGCGGCGAGGTGATCGTGTTCGAGCCCCCGGCCAGCGCGAACCAGCCGCCGGGGACGAATTACGTGAAGCGGATCGTCGGTATCGGCGGCGACGCGCTATCGATGCGCGGCGGCAACCTCCACGTGAACGGCGTAGAGATCGAGGAGCCGTACGCGAAGGCCAGCCGTCGCTTCGGAGACGTTCCACATTCGAACTTCGCGTGGCAGCGCGAGCACCTGGTCAACCACCCGGACCGGCGCCCATACCGGCCCACACGGGACAACTGGGGGCCCCTTGAAGTTCCGGAGGATCACTTCTTCGTCCTCGGCGACAATCGGTCGAACTCGGAAGACTCGCGTTATTGGGGATTCGTCTCACGTGACGCGGTCCGGGGCCGGCCAATGATCGTGTACTACTCCTACGACCGGAACGAGCCGGCAACATCGATGCCCTGGCTCACGGAGATCCGGTGGGATCGCATCCTTCACGGGATTCATTGACGCGATCCAGCTCACCCGAGCCCTACAGACCAACGTGGTACGAATCTTCGAGCGTTATCTACAGGATATCGGTCGTCAGCCGCTGCTTTCGGCCGAAGAGGAAGTCCAACTGGCAGCCCGGGCCCGAGCGGGCGACGGGGAGGCGCGGCGTCGGCTGGCCACCGCAAACCTTCGATTCGTGGTCTCGATGGCGCGGCGGTATCAGGGGAACGGGCTCCCGCTCTCGGACCTCGTGAACGAAGGCAACATTGGCCTGCTCCGGGCGGCGGAACGCTTCGACGAGACCCGGGGGGTGCGGTTCGTCTCCTACGCGCACTGGTGGATCCGGCGAGCGATCGTCGACGCGATCGACCGACATCTCGGCGGCCCGAATCGGGACCGGGATTCACCCGAGCTCTCCCTCGATGACCCGCTGACCGGGGACGGAGCCGGCACACTTCAGGACGTAGTGCCGGACGGCCGGGTCGTCGGTCAGGATCGGCGTCTCGTGGACGAGGCCCTCCGGTCGGCTCTGGAGGCCAGTCTGGCGGACCTGCCCCCTCGGGAAGCGGACGTGCTCCGACGTTACTTCGGACTGGGTGCGGCCCCGCCCGAAGACCTCGGACAGATCGGGCGTTCTCTCGGCGTGAGTCGCGAGCGGGCACGGCAGGTGAAGGAGCGGGGGCTCGCGCGCCTCCGCGTGCACGCCGGGCGGCATGATTTGCGAGCCTTCCGGGGCCTCGCGAACCGTCGATTTGGGCGCGCCCCGCGCGGGCAAACCGCAGATTGACTTTCCAATAGACCGCGAATAGCTTCACCGGCTGTCACGCGCTTGGCCGCCGCCCCGCCGGGCGGGTTTTTTTTCCTACGGAAGTGTTGAATGAAAACGTATTCGGTTAAGGCGGGGGAGATCGAGCGGAACTGGTACGTGGTTGACGCCGCGGATCGGGTCCTTGGTCGCCTCGCCACCGATATCGCCCGCGTCCTGCGCGGCAAGCACAAGCCGATCTACAGCACGCACCTCGACACGGGCGACTACGTGGTCGTGGTGAACGCGGAGCGGGTACGGCTGACCGGCAAGAAGGCCGACCAGAAGGAGTATTTCCGCCATTCCGGATACATGGGTAACGAGCGGATGATCCCGTTTCGACGGATGCAGGAACGTCACCCCGAACGGGTCATCGAGCTGGCGGTGAAGGGAATGCTCCCGAAGAACAAGCTGGGACGAAGCATGATCAGGAAGCTCAAGGTCTACGCGGGCCCGGAGCACCCACATGCACCGCAGGCGCCGCAGCCGTTCGACGCGGTCGCGACCTGACGGGCACGACGAGCTATAGGAAGAACAGGTGACTGGAAGCGACTTGGTACAATCGGTTGGACGCCGAAAGAGATCCGTGGCTCGGATCACGATGCGTCCGGGTAGTGGCAAGCTGATCGTGAACGGGAAAGCGTTCGAGGTCTATTTCCCGATTCCGCGCCACCGTTTTGCCGTCGAGCAGCCGCTCCGCGCGACGGAGACGGAGGGTCTCTACGACATCAAGATCAATGTCCGTGGCGGCGGGATCACCGGGCAGGCGGAAGCCTCCCAGCTAGGGGTCTCTCGGGCCCTTCTCGCGGCGGACGAAGATCGGCGCTCCGCGCTCCGGGCCGAGGGCCTGCTGACGCGGGATGCGCGTATCGTGGAGCGGAAGAAGCCGGGTCGACCGAAAGCGCGCAAGCGCTTCCAGTTCTCGAAACGATAGACGGAAGGCGGACCAGAACTCGATGGATGTCGGTTTAAAGGACCTCTTGAGGGCGGGAGTGCACTTCGGCCACCAGACGCACCGGTGGAATCCGAAGATGCGCAAATACATCTTCGCCGAGCGTGGCGGGATCTATCTGATCGACCTCAAGAAGACGCTTCGGGACCTCGAGCGGGCCCAGGAGCTCGTCCGAAAGACCGTGACGGAAGGCAAGTCGGTGCTCTTCGTTTGCACCAAGACGCAGCTGGCGCCGGAAGTCCGGGCCCAGGCCGAGCGAAGCGGTTCGTTCTATGTGACGGAACGCTGGCTCGGCGGGATGCTCACGAACTTCCAGACGATCAAGAAGAACATCCATCGTCTGAAGGACCTCGAGCGGGGCGCCGAGGAAGGGGCCTTCGAGTTCTACACGAAGAAGGAGCAGCTTCTCCTCTCTCGTGAGCGGCTCAAGCTCGAGCGGTATCTGTCCGGCATCAAGGACATGACCAAGCTGCCCGGTCTCGTCTTCGTGGTCGACGCGAAGAAAGAGGAGATCGCCGTCAAGGAGGCCAACCGACTCGGGATACCGGTCGTGGCGATCGCCGACACGAACGCGGATCCGGATCTGCTCACGATCGCCATCGCGGGCAACGACGACGCGATCCGGTCGGTCTCGCTGATTACGGGTTCCATCGCCGACGTGGTCGAGTCCGCGCGGAACGAGATGCCCGACATTCGGACGGAGGACGAGAAAGGCGAAGCCTACACGTACTCCAGCGACGCCGGAGACGTGCAGGATCGCGGTGCGCCGTCGCGGAAGCGGCCGCGCAGGAAGCCGTCGCCCGAGGCGATCGCTCAGAGGGTGAAGCCCGCCGGCGAAGAGGAGGCGGCGGCTGAGGCACCCGCGGCCGAGGCGGAAACGGCGGAGGCTCCAGCGGCCCCCAAAGGCGAGTCTCCGGCGACCGCCGCCGCCGACAAGCCGGCGAAAGCCGGCGCCGAAGCCCCCAAGAGTGCCGCGGATGACTCGTCGGACGCGGGAGGCGCCGCGGAAGACGAGGGATCGAAGGACTCGTAGCATCGAGGGCCACTTCGGTGGCCCTTTTTTTTGGTATCCGTCCACGTGACGGTGCCGCGAGGAAAT
>JAOTZH010000068.1 GCA_029861425.1 Gemmatimonadota bacterium | reverse complement strand
TCGATCGAAGCGCCGAGCGCGGTCAAGCGCTCGTCGATCCGCTCGTATCCTCGCTCGATCTGCTGGATGTTGTCGATCGTACTCTCGCCCTCGGCGGCCAGCGCGGCGATCAGCATGGCCATCCCGGCCCGGATGTCCGGGCTCTCCAGCCGGCGTCCGAGCAGACGCGACGGCCCGACGACTACCGCGCGATGCGGGTCGCACAGGACGATCTGCGCCCCCATGGTGACCAGTTTGTCGACGAAGAACATCCTCGACTCGAACATCTTCTCGTGCACCAGGACCGTGCCTCGACACTGCGTCGCCGTCACGAGCGCGATGCTGATCAGGTCGGCCGGGAACGCGGGCCACGGTCCGTCGTCGACCTTCGGAATCTGGTCGCCGACATCGGGCTGGATCTCGAGCGCTCCCTCGCCCAGTACGACGAGTTCTCCGTCGCGCCATTCGAACTCGATCCCCAGACGTTGAAAGCCGACCCGCAGCGGATCGAAGGCGGATCGGTCGACCTCGGTGATCCGGAGGTTCGAGCGCGTGGCGGCGGCAAGACCGATGATGCTTCCGATCTCGATGTGATCGGCGCCGATCCTGAACGTCCCGCCGTGCAGGCTTTCGACACCGTCGATGCTCAGCGTGTTCGTCCCGATCCCTTCGATTCGCGCTCCCAGCTCCACGAGAAACCTGCACAGGTCCTGTACATGCGGTTCGCTGGCGGCGTTTCGGAGCTCCGTGTGGCCTTCTGCGGTAACTGCCGCCAACACGGCATTCTCGGTCCCGGTCACCGAGGGCTCGTCCAGGAAGATCTCCTGGCCGACGAGCCCCTTCGTCCGGAGGATGAACCCCTGCCCGACCTCGACTTCGGCACCGAGCGACCGCAACGCCAGGAGGTGGGTATCCAGACGCCGACGCCCGATGAAGTCGCCACCGGGTTCCGGCAGTTCGATCGCGCCGAACCTCGCCAGCATCGGGCCCGCGAGCAGCACGGACCCACGAATGCCGCCGGCGAGATCCGGATCGAGCCTTGCGCCATCCGCGTCGGCGGCGCAGAGCTCGACCACGTTTGGCTCGACCACGCCACGCTCACACCCAGCGACTCGATGATCGTGAGCAACGTTCGAACATCCTGGATGTCGGGGACGTTCTCGACCCTCACGGTGTCCGAGGTCAGCAGGCAAGCGGCGAGAATCGGCAGAGCACCGTTCTTGTTTCCCGCCGGGGTGAACGACCCCGACAGCGGTGCCCCGCCAACGATGCGGAAGGTGCTCATCTGGCGGCGATCTCCTGCCTGCTGGTGCGATTCCTGCCCGCTTCGGATAGAAAGCCGGTCGGCTACGGGTGCGACGCCGACCTGGCTGCGAGACGACTCGGCGGAAAGTAGTCCTCGGGGGTACACCGGCAACCCACGGTTGAGCCCCAAAATGCGCACGCCTATACTTCGCCCCCGACGGGAGGAGAACGTGAGCACCTACGAAGTCATGATCGTGATAGGGATGGCGGTGTGGATCGTCATCGGGACCGGCATCATGATCGCGTTGTTCTATGCGATCGGCCTGATCCGAGGCATGCGGCCCGCGCTCACGCATCTGGAGAAGGCCTCGGAGACGGCCTCCCGTGTGGCGAGCAGCCTCAGCGAAGACGCGGAAGGCGTAGGGAAGGCGTTGAGGAACGCCGGGGAGTCGACCGAGAGGATGGTCGATCTCGTCGAGGATCGCGTGGCGGAGGCGGCCGCCCTGCTCGAGGTCGTCCAGGAAGAGGCGGAGGAGACGTTTCTCACGACCGCCTCTCTCCTTCGCGGACTGAGGCGCGGCAAGAAGAAGGTCTCGGCTGGCCGCCGAGTCACTCGAGCGATCGGCAACCTGCGCCGCTAGTCCGCACCGGCGGCCACCGGGCGGGACAGCGGATCAGCTCGGGCGCAGTCCCGCGTACGCGACCATGACCTTCTTGCGACCGACCTCGTCGAAGTCGATCTCCGCTTTGGCATCCCTCCCGACCCCCGAGATCGTCACGATCTCGCCCGGGCCGAAGAGCGGGTGGATCACTCGCGTCCCCGCCCTAAGCTCGACCGGCTCCTGAGAGTCGGCATAGTCGTACTCCAGCTCACCGTCGCCCGAAGCCGGCGACTTCCGGCCCGCCTCGCGGTGCCACGAGAAAGAACTCCCGCCAGGGGCAGCGGGCGAAGGGTCGGACCCGCTGAAATCGAGACGAGACCCCCGGGCCCCGTTCCCTCCGCGCCGGGCGGCGGATCCGTATCCGCCTTCCCGCTCCGAACCCCGACTCGACCGACGACCGTACGATGACCCACCGCCCGCATAGCCGCCGCGCGACCTGACACCACCGCCGAGCGTGTGCTCGACGTGAGTCTCCGGGAGCTCATCGAGAAAGCTCGACGACGCCGAATGGCTTTCCATCCCCGCTCGCCAGCGACGATCTGCATGGGTGAGGCTCAGCCGGTCCATGGCCCGGGTCACGCCCACGTAGAACAGCCGGCGCTCCTCCTCGAGCCCTCCCTCGGACTCGATGGCGCGAGACAGCGGGAACAGCCCCTCCTCCATCCCGGCCAGGAACACCACCGGGAACTCGAGCCCTTTCGCATTGTGGAGCGTCATCAGAGTGACCGCTTCGCCGTCGAAATCCGCGTCATCCAGATCCGACCTGAGCGCGACCGTCTGGAGGTAGAGCTCGAGGTCCGTCGCCTCGGGGGCCGCGTCATCCACCTCATCGCGATCGAACGAGGCGGCCGTCGCGAACAACTCGCTGACGTTGTCGAGCCGGTCCGCGCCGTCCTCTTCCTCGGCCAACGCCGTGGCGAGGGCGAACGTCGCGACGCATTTCTCGAGGGCCTCCCGCGCGGTGATGTCGGCGAGCACCGATCGTACGGCTTCGATCCCCGTCGCAAACTCGAACAGGCCGCGAGCGGCCTTCTTCGACATGCCTTCGATCTCGCGTGCCCTGGCCGCGGTCGCGAAGAAGGACTCGTCGGCGGCCGCGGCCGCCGCGGCCAGCTTTTCGAGGCTGACCTGTCCGACGCCCCGCCGGGGCCAGCCGATCGCTCTCTGGAACGCGGCGTCGTCCGCCGGGTTTACCGCGAGCCGGAGATACGACAGGACGTCCTTGATCTCCCGTCGATCGTAGAAGGGGACCCCGCCTACGATACGGTAGGGGATGCCGGCCCGGCGGAACGCCTCCTCGAACGCCCGCGACTGGGCGTTGGTCCGGTAGAGGATGGCGAAATCCTCATAGCCGTAGCGCCCACGCGCGTTCTCGATCTCGCCGGCCACCCACGAGGCTTCGCGTCGCTCGTCTCCGCACCGCACGATCCGAATGGGATCGCCGTGCTCCCGGTCGGTCCGGAGCCGCTTGGGCTTACGGTCGACGTTGCACTCGATCACGGCGTTGGCGACTTCGAGAATGGCCCCCGTCGAACGGTAGTTCTGTTCGAGACGGACCACGTGCGCACCCTCGAAGTCTCGTTCGAAATCGAGGATGTTTCGGACATCGGCGCCACGCCAGGCATAGATCGACTGATCGTCATCGCCGACGACGCAGAGGTTCCGGTGGGCCGACGCGAGCGCTCGGACCATCCTGTACTGTGCATGGTTGGTGTCCTGGTACTCGTCCACCAGGACGTGGAGGAACCGGTCCGCGTAGTGACCGCCGACACCCTCGGGGTCCTCCAATAGCCGAACCGCCTCGAAAAGAAGATCGTCGAAATCGTACGCGTTGCGACGCGTGAGGATCTTCTGATACCCCGGGTAGACCTCCGCCACGATGCCCGAGATCAGATCGAATGGTGCCGGCGAATAGTCCGATGGACCGATGAGCTGGTTCTTCGCCCCCGAGATCCGATTTCGCACCGCCTTCGGAGACCAGCGCTTCGCGTCGAAGCCCGCCGCCTCCATGACGTCCTTCAACGCCCGGATCGAATCGTCCTCATCGTAGATCGTGAACGATCGATCTCGTGTGGTATGAATCGCCTCGACCCGGAGGAGACGGGCCGCTATCGAATGGAACGTTCCCACCCAGAGGCCACGCGTAGACTGACCGAGGAGATCACCGATCCGCTCTCGCATCTCGCCCGCCGCCTTGTTCGTGAACGTCACCGCGAGGATGCGGTCGGGCGGGACTCCGTTCTCGATCAGCCGAGCGACGCGCGCCGTCAACACCCTGGTCTTCCCCGACCCCGCACCGGCGAGCACGAGCAGCGGACCGTCCCCGTGAACGACCGCGTCGCGCTGCTCCGGGTTCAGCGTCAGCACGGCGCGATCACTTCTTCACCCGGGCACGCGGGAGCTCGACGCGGAAGCTCGCACCGGTCGCGGTCTCCTCGAGTTGGATCGAGCCCCCGTGCATGTCCTCCACGATTCGCTTCGTGAGCGACAACCCCACACCCCAACCCCACTCCTTGGTCGTGACGCCGATGTCGAACAGCTTGTCCCGGACCTTCACGGGGACCCCGGGCCCGTCATCGCGAACACGGAAGCCCAGGTTTCGTCCGTTGGGGCCGAGGTAGGTGATCGCGATCGTCCCCCCGGTGCCCGTCATGGCATCGATCGAGTTCTTGATCAGGTTCTCGAAGTCCCACTCCAGCAGCGTCTCGTTCCCCATCACCGGTGGCGCGTCCGCCTCGACGTCGATGTTGATCTGGATGGAGGAGTGGACGCTCAGCGAGGGCAGCCGTGTCTCGAAATAGCGTCTCAGGGTGTCGACGATGTCGTGGACCGAGATGGGCTCGAGCTTCGGCTTCCGGCCGATCAACTCGAACCGGCGTGACACCTTCTGGAGCCGCTGGACGTCGGAGGCCATCTCGTCCACGAGATCCGGCTCGCCCGGAGACGCCGAGTCGGGCGGCTCGCGGGTCTCGAGCACTTCCAGCCACCCGACGAGCGAGCTCAGCGGCGTTCCCATCTGGTGCGCCGACTCGCGTGCCATGGCCGACCAGATCCGCTCACGCTCGCTCCGGAAAGACGTGATCAGCAGCCACGCCCCGCCGGAGAGGATCGCGAGTAAGGCCGAGATCTGAAGCCACGGAATCCAGCGCTGCCTCGCGAGAAACACGGGCTCGCCATAGTGCACGTGGAGGTTCATCTCCGGGAAGTCCAGGTGGTCGCGGCTCCTGTCCAGCTCCTCGACGTACGCCTCGATCTCACGGCGACCCTCGGGGGTGGTCGCGTTCGCGCCCGCGTCTGCCACACGATCCGGCAGGAACGCCCACGTTCCGAGATTCCCGAGCGTGTCGGTCGTCACGACCGGAATGCGCATACGCTGCAGCTCCGCAAGGAGCTGCCCCTGGACTGCGGCCATCACCGAGTCCCGCAAGGTCAGGTCGGGGTCCGGGTTCGCAGTGATCGAGAACATCATCGCGTTCACGCGTTCGAATACCTGGGCGTCACGGCGAAGGATCTGGGCCTGCTGGCGGGTAAAGACGATGAACGACGTGAGCACGCCTGTGATGAGGACCGCGACGATCAGCGCCGTGACGCGACGGTTCACGGCCTGCCCCCCGGTCGGATCACGTGATGGGCTCTAGACGATCGAACCCCACATACGGGTGAAGAACCTCGGGGAGATCGATCCCTCCCCCTTCCCGATAGCCGGTCTCGAGAAGGACGACGATCAGGCGCGCGAGCGCCAGTGCCGAACCGTTCAGGGTATGTGCGAACTCCGGCTTCTCCCTGGCGGCCGCCCGGAAGCGGATGTTGCCGCGGCGCGCCTGATAGTCCGTGTACGACGAGCAGCTCGACACCTCCAGCCAGGCCTCGACCCCGGGGGCCCAGATCTCCAGATCGTATGTGATCGAGTTCGCGAAGCCGAGATCGCCACCCGGGAGCAGGATCCGGCGATAGGGTACTTCGAGCAGCTCGAGCACCCGCTCGGCGTGTCGGGTCAGGAGCTCGTGTTGCTCCACCGAATCCTCGGGGCAACAAACGCGAACCAGCTCGACCTTGTCGAACTGGTGGACGCGCAGAAGTCCACGAGTGTCCTTCCCGGCCGCACCCGCCTCGCGTCTGAAACAGGGGGTATGCGCAACGTACGCGAGCGGGAGGTCATCTCCGTCGAGGATCTCGTCTCGGTGCAGGTTGGTCAGTGGAACCTCCGCCGTCGGAACCAGAAACAAATCGTCCGGGTCCGTGCGATAGGCATCCTCCTCGAACTTCGGGATGTGCCCGGTCGCCCTCATCGAGTCGCGGGTGACGACATACGGCGGGGCGACCTCGAGGTAGTCGTGCTCGCGGGAGTGCAAGTCGAGCATGAACTGGATCAGGGCCCGGCTGAGCCGGGCGCCGGCTCCGAGGAGAAGCGGGAACCCGGATCCGGCGACCTTCGCACCTCGCTCGAGATCCATGGCTGGCGGCGTGCCTCCGGGATACCTCAACCCCGCGGGGTTCGCGAGACCGTGGCTCTCCCCGAGCTCCCAGTGCGGCGGGATCTCACCGTCGCGCGGATCTCCCCACTCGGCGAGCACCGGCCCCTCTCCCTCCTGGCCCGGCGGTACCCGCTCGTCGGGGATGTTCGGGACGAGCAGGAGCCCCTCGCGGATCCGGTTCTCGACCGCGGCGAGATCGACGTCCAGCTCCTTGATCCGGCCGGAAACCTTCTGCATGGCCGCGATGGCGGCGGAAGCGTCCTCGCCACGCCCCTTCGCCTCGCCGATGGCCTTCGACGCCGCGTTTCTCTCCGCCTTGAGCTCCTCGACCTCCGCGATCAGGGCGCGACGAGCCTCGTCCTCCCGCACGATGGAACGCACGGCACCCTCGAGATCATCGTCGCCTCGAACGGCCAGGCACTGGATGACGGTATCCGGGTCCTCTCGAATGGCCCGGAGGTCTAGCATCGCGTCATCACGCTTCGGTGGGCATCCGTCATATCTCCCCGTGCATGCCCGGTTCCAGGACACGGTCCCCGCAGTTCGGGTTTCTCAGGTACCTGAACAGCACCGTGCCCGCTCCCATATCGATCTCCAGCACCTCGAGCTTCAGGTACTGATTGCAGATGAGGATCTGAGTCCGGTCCCGTCGACTCTTCACGACGACGACGTCTCCGACCGCGATCTCCAGCGGCGCGCCGGTATCGTACCCCTGCTCGGGGGCCACGAGCACTTCTTCGAACGTGCGACTCGACTTGAGGAGACCCGCCTGGCTCGCGCTGTCCGCGACGCCGCTGAACGGAAGGAGCTGGCTGACCTGGCTCTCGATCGCGAAGAGGAAATCCCATTGAGTCGTCTGGTCGACTCGCACGACGGTCGAGCCGATGGCGTCGAACGCCGACGGGTCCTGAAGTCTGCCGGTGAAGAAGTCGAACAGCACAGCCTCGGACGGCTCGTCCGGCACATTGAGGAGGAATTCGTTGAACGGGTCATCGCAGGCGGACAGGACGACCGCCCCGGCGAGGAGCCATCCGAACAGTGCGCGTGAACGGCGGATCGGCGTAGATGTCATGGCGCGGAAACTGTCGCTCCTGTCCTCGGCGGGCAAGCAAATCCGGGGGGCAAGCCCGAGGTCGAAACCCCTTGAACCACGGCCCTTACCCCGCAGATTCGCGACAGTGCCGCAACGTGGCGGAGACCCGAGTTCGCGCATAGCTTCAGCGCCGACCGGGGGTCCGCGCAGCCGGGCCGGGCCGGCGGGCAGGAAGCACGGGGGGAGGACCGATGACGACGCACCTCAACGCGCATGCCGTGATCCTGGCCGGCGGCATCGGGTCGCGTTTCTGGCCCGCCTCGACACCCGAGCGCCCCAAACAACTCCTCCCGCTGGCCAGTCCGCGTCCTCTCATCGACGAGACGCTCGAGCGAGCGGCCCAGTTGTTCGGTCATGGCCGGGTGTCGATCGTCACCTCCAACCAGCTCGCGACCGCCTTCGACCGGATGGGGGTCCTGGGTGGGACTACGGTCCTGGCCGAGCCTGTCGCCCGAGGCACGGCCCCGGCGCTCGCCTGGGCGGCCCACCAGCTGGAGCGCCGGGATCCCGGTGCCATCATGGTGTCGATGCATGCCGATCATCGCATCCAACCGCAGGCCGGGCTGAGGGATTCGCTCGCACGGGCAGTGGAACTGGCCTCTGACGGCTACCTCGTATGCATCGGTGCGCGACCAGACCGGCCCGAGACGGGATACGGATACGTCCAGCTCGGGGAGTCGCTGGGTGACGGCGGCCACGAGGTCGGCGCGTTCGTCGAGAAGCCGGACCATGACACCGCCGTGTCCTATCTGGATGGCGGACATCATCTCTGGAACACGGGGATCTTCGTCTGGCGGTGCGCGGATCTCCTGGAAGCCGTGGCGACCCACGCGCCGGAGGTTCCCCTCGGACCGCTCGACCGGGCGGATGTCGAGGGCTTCTTCGAGGGCTGTGAGTCGATCGCGATCGATGTGGCCGTGATGGAGCGCGCCGGTCGAGTGGCGACGGTTGAAGCGCGATTCGAGTGGGACGATGTCGGGGTCTGGGACGCGCTAGGTCGCACCCGGGAGAGCGATGACGCCGGAAACACCGTCGTGGGCGCGGGGCGCCTGATCGACTCCGAAAACAACATCGTCTGGACGGAAACGACTCGGGCAAACGTGGTGGGCGTCTCCGGGCTGGTCGTCGT
Organism: Gemmatimonadota bacterium; assembly: GCA_029861425.1. Classification (GTDB taxonomy): domain Bacteria; phylum Gemmatimonadota; class Gemmatimonadetes; order Palauibacterales; family Palauibacteraceae; genus Palauibacter. Next base: position 8,549 of record JAOTZH010000068.1, on the reverse strand, counting down.
CGAGGCGAATGGCGAATTGCTCGTGATGCCACGCAGCGAGTCGGCGCGCCTCAACGAGGCACGCGCCCGACTGGACGCCAGCGGGTCCGACGAGGCCGACGCATGAACCCTCCGGACGTCTTCGTGTTCGACGACCGCGTCGCCGATGGATTCGATCCGTTCTCCCTCACCCGGCCCTGCGGCGAGATCCTGTATGGACGCTGGTGCGTCCGTGAGCGTGTCGCGAGGGCAACAGGGACGATCGTGGCAGGCCATGTGACCCGGCCCTGGCTGGCAGCATACGTGGAAGCCGGGGCCCCACCCGTGGTTCGCCCCGGCTCGATCGATGCCGGGAAGGCCCGTCTGTTCTGGTCGTCGAGGGCCGTTCCGACAACGGACCTCCCCACTGGCGGTGAGGCGAACATCCGTATCGACGGGATGCTCGCCGGGGTGGTGCTGGGCCCGGGCGCCGAGACACCGGAGCGAGACTGGTTCGACTCGCCAGAGCCGGTCGATAGAGCCCTCAACGTCGACGTCGACGGCGAGTGGCTCGACGCCCCGTGGGATCTGGTGGCGGGTGCCCCCGGGAGGCTCCGCGCCGATCTGGAGACCCTGGGCGATCGCCTCGGCGACCACCGGGACCGCCTGCCGGACTATGTCCACGTCCTGGGGGACGCTCCCGTCGCCCTCGGCGACGGGGCCACCCTCGAGCCGGGCGTGCTCATCGACACTCGTGGCGGGCCGGTCGAGTTGGGGCCCGCGGTGGAGGTTCGCGCGGGGACACGTCTCGAAGGCCCCGTGTTCGCCGACCACCACTCGCGGTTGCTCGGGGGCGCGATCTCGACCCTCGCGGCCGGTCCGTTTTCCTATCTCCGGGGAGAGCTCGAGGAGGTGACGGCGTTCGGGTACTGCAACAAGGCCCACGACGGATTCATCGGACATGCCGTGATAGGGCGCTGGGTGAATCTCGGCGCGATGACCACCAACAGCGATCTCAAGAACAATTACGGCACGGTTCGCATGGGACCGCCGGAGGCCGCGGTCGATACTGGCCTCGTGAAGCTCGGGTGTCTGCTCGGCGACCACGTGAAGACGGGGATCGGCGCGCTACTCAACACGGGCACGACGATCGGTGCCGGCTCGAACGTCTACGGCTCGGCCATGCCGCCGAAATGGGTCCCGCCGTTTTCCTGGGGAGAGGGCGAGGAGCTCACGGAGTACCGGTGCGATGCCTTCGTCGAGACAGCGATGAAAGTGATGGCGCGACGCGGCGTGGAGGTAGATGAACGGATGCGAACGGGGCTCGAGGCCGTATGGGGCGAGGCCCGCGGGTGACCCTGTCCGTCGCGTCGCTGGGGAGCGGGAGTCGCGGGAACGCATTCCTGGTCGAGTCGAACGACGCGCGCCTGCTCATCGATGCCGGCTTCAGTGGAGCTCAGCTGGCGCGGCGTCTCGACCTCCTCGACGTACACCCCGAGTCGATCGATCTGGTGGTCGTGACGCACGAACACCGGGACCATACTTCCGGGATCGGAGTCGGGGCCCGGCGCTGGGGGTGGACACTCGCGATGAACCGGGCAACCCGGCACGCCTGCGACCCCCTGCTGCGGGGCGAAGAACGCACCCGTGAACTCCCGCCGGAGGGACTGCGGGTCGGTTCACTCGAGATCGATCCCGTTGCGACCTGTCACGACGCGGCCGATCCCGTGGCGATCGTCGTTCGCCATGTCCCCTCGGGGCTTCGGGTCGGGATCGCGACGGATCTGGGTCGGGCGACGGTTCCCGTACGCCAGGCCCTGAAGAGCTGCTCCTTTCTGGTGCTGGAGGCTAACCACGACGAACGCCTGCTGCGGGAGGGACCGTACCCATGGGGTGTGAAGCAGCGCATCGGCGGAAGCCGGGGACATCTATCGAATCGACTCGCGGCCCAGCTCGCCCGTGAAGTGGCCCACTCCGGGCTGGGAGGCATCCTCCTCGCCCACCTGAGCTCCGAGTGCAACGATCCCGAGATGGCGGTCGATCGAGTGGCCGAGGGCCTGATGCCGACGCGTTGGGAGGGCGTGCTCGCCAGCGCCGTTCAGGAGGAGCCGACCGAGCGCTTCAGGGTCGACGAGCTGGTGGGTGCCGGGCGAAACGGCCCGCAGCTCTCTCTCTTCGACTGAGCGAGGCGGGCACCCTCCCCTCGAGTGCCGTGTGGAACTAGATCCCGAGAATCCTCAGGAAGTCGTTCCCCACGGCCCAAAGCATCAACCCCACAACGAATACCATCCCGACCGTGGTGAAGCGTAGTCTCGTATTCACGCTCACCGGCCGTCCCTGGATCCCCTCGACCGCGAGAAAGACGAGGTGTCCGCCGTCCAGCACGGGGATCGGCAGGAGGTTGAACACGGCGAGATTGATGCTGATGATCGCCATGAAGCTCAAGAGCCGCCACGGACCGGCTCGCGCCGCCTGCCCCGAGATCTGACCGATCATGATGGGGCCGCCTACCTCGCGGGGAGACGCCTTTCGGGTGACGAAGTCGCCGAGGAACTGAATCACCGCCCGACTCCAGTAGACGGTGCTTCCCCACCCGTGAGCAAACGCGCGTCCGAGTCCGAGCTGGTATCGGTCCGGACCGATCTCGATCCCGACCCGACCCACGGTCCGCGACTCCTGAGCGATCTCGTTGAACTGCTCCTCGGCCGCGGGCGTCGCGCGAATCAGAAGCGACTCGCCGTCCCGGTCGACTGTGAGACGGACCTCCTCGTTGGGCTTCCGCTCGATCAGCAGGATGACCTGGAGCGGGTCGCGGACGCTCTGGCCGTCGATCCGCGTGATGAGATCGCCGGCCATCAGCCCGGCCGAATCGGCCGGAGTATCCGGACTCACGGTTGTGATCCTCGGTTCGACGACGCCTTCGCCCATGGCGATCGCCGTGAACGCCACAATCGCGAACACCCAGTTCATGATCACGCCCGCGACGATCACCAGCGTGCGCGCCCAGAGCGGCTTCGCGTCGAAGTCCCGCGGACCCAGCTCCAGCGAATCGCCGGAGACACCGCCGTCCGGGCCCTCGAGCTTGGACGTCACTTCCTCGTCCGCCATGCCCGCCATCTTCACGTAACCGCCGAGCGGGATCCAGGAGATCACGTACTCCGTCTCGCCACGACGGAATCCGAACATCTTCGGCCCCAACCCGATTGAGAATCTCGGAACCTCGATGTCCACGCTCTTGGCCGCGGCGAAATGGCCGAGCTCGTGCACGAAGATCAGCACGCCGAGCACGAGGATCGTGACTGCAACCGTCAGAAGCACTCAGTTCTCTCCGAAGATCGAGATTTCGGCCGGCGGGTTCGTATCGCGAAGCCTGACCGCCTGTATCGCCTGCTCGGTGAGCGCGCGCGCTCGCCCGTCCGCCTGCCAGATCTGTTCCGTACTGCCCACCGGTGCCGCATCGAACTGCCTCAACGTACTGATTACGACTTCCGCGAGTTCCATGAACCCGATCCGGTGTTGCAGAAACGCCGCGACGGCAACCTCGTTCGCCGCATTGAACGCGATCGGCAACTCGCCGCCGCGCGTGCCGGCCTCGACCCCCGCCTCGAAGAGCGGAAACGCGTCCGTCCGGAGCGCCTCGAACTCGAGCGGACCGTCCCGGAGCGCATCGAACCCCGGCGCTGTCCGCTGATCTCCGATCCGCTCCGGGAACCCGAGGGCATAGAGGATCGGGATTTCCATCGTCGGCCTCCCGAGCTGAGCGAGGCACGAGCCGTCGCGGAACTCCACCAGGGAATGAACGATCGACGTGGGGTGAATGACCACACCCACCTGATCCGGATCGAGCCCGAATAGAACGTACGCCTCGATGACTTCCAGCGCCTTGTTGGCGAGCGTCGCCGAATCGATCGTGATCTTGGCGCCCATGTCCCAGGTCGGGTGAGCCAGGGCGTCTTCGGGTCGGGCCTCGGCCAGCCGGTCCCGGGGCCATTCCCGAAACGGGCCGCCCGATGCCGTCAGCGTCACTTGAGCGATCTCGTGACGCGGACGTCCCGCGATGCACTGGTGGACCGCCGAGTGCTCGCTGTCGACGGGGAGGAGTTCTCCCCCGCCCCTTTCGAGCGCCGACATGACGAGTGATCCGCCCGTCACCAGCGATTCCTTGTTCGCGAGCGCCAGGCGCTTTCCCAGCTCCAGCGAGCGGAGCGTGGGCTCGAGCCCCGCGATACCGACGAGCGCGTTCAGCACGATCTGGGTCCCATCTGCCTCGATCGCATCGAAGCCGGTGTCGGGCCCGACGCGCCAGTCGCCCTCCCAGCGAACATCCGGCAGATCTCCTTCGAGACCCGTCACACACGCCACGGCGGGGTCGAACTCCAGGGCCAGCTCATCCAGCGCCTCTACGTTCGAGTGCGCGGTAAGCGCGGTCACGCGGAAGCGGTCCGGGTGTCGCCGGAGCACGTTCAGCGTCGAGGCGCCGATCGATCCGGTGGCACCCAATACCGCCACACCCTGGCGTTTCGTCACTTGAAGAGGGCCATCCAGAAGAACGCGGTCGGTATCGTCCAGAGCAGAGAATCCAGACGGTCGAGGATTCCCCCGTGGCCCGGAAGGATGTTCCCCGAGTCCTTCACCCCGCATTCCCGCTTGAGCGCGGATTCCACGAGATCGCCGATGATGGCGAAGGCGCCGACCGCGAGCCCGAGACCGATGGCCGGGAGGATATCGAACTCCCATCCGCCCGGGAGCACCCAGCGTGAGTAGATCGGGGCCACCACGGTCGCCGCGATCAACGCCGAAACGGCGCCTTCGACGGTCTTGTTGGGGCTGATATTGGGCGCGAGCCGACGCTTGCCAAATGCGCGTCCTCCGAAATATGCCGCTGTGTCGGCGATCCACGTAATGATGATGGGATAGAAGAAGAACAGAGTTTGTGCGAGCCGGCGTTCGAGCGAGTCCATGTCCGGGGGACTCCACATCCACCCCTCCCGCAGCGGCACCCCGAAGCTCAGGAGACCTCCGAGATAGAGTACCCCGAACACCATGATCGCGGCGGTCCGCACCGGCAGGTCCTCGATCGGCACTCGGGCGATCGCGAGCCCGCAGAACCCCATGAGCAGGGCCCCGCCGTAAAGCCCACCGGCCCAGAAGCCGCCGTAGAATACGACCGTCGGGTACAGAAAGGCGGCTACCGCCCCGAGCGGGCCGAACACGTCCCGTCCGGGCGTCTTCATCATCCGGCTGTACTCGAGGAAGCCCAACCCGGCGACGAAACCGAGACCCAGCGGCAAGACCGGTCCCCCGATGTAGACCACCAGGACACAGAGCGGAACGCCCGCACCGGCGACGGCCAGTCGGTTACGCAGGTCTACGTTCATGCCGGACGTCCGGACGTCCGGACCGCGAGCCGGCTCACGTCGAGACGAGTCCGAACCTGCGGTCCCGCCCCTGGTAGTCGAGAATCGCGTGGAAGAGCTCGCGCCTCGTGAAGTCCGGCCACAGGACCTCGGTCACATAGATCTCGGCATACGCCAGCTGCCAGAGAAGAAAATTCGAGATCCGGTACTCCCCCGACGTCCGGATGAGGAGGTCCGGGTCGGGCCAATCCCCCGTCATCAGGCGGGCGTCCAGGTGCCCCGGCTCGATGTCATCGGGAGACAGGACCCCGGCGGCGCAGTCGCGAGCGAGGGAACGGCACGCCTCCGTGATCTCTCCCCTCGCCCCGTAGCTGATCGCGAGATGGACATCGAGCGCGCCGCCGCCCGAGGTGGACGCCTCCAGCTCCGCGATGGCCCGACGAGCGGTCGCCGACAGGCGCTCCCGGTCTCCGAACACCGTGACCCGGATGCCGGCACGGGCCAATTCGTCCCGATCGGACTGTGCGTACTCCTCGAGGAGCGCCATCAGCGCACCGACCTCGTCCGCCGGACGGTCCCAGTTCTCGTTGGAGAAGGCGTAGAGCGTCAGGTGCCGGACCTCGGCTTCCGCCGCTCCCTTGATCACTTCGCGAACCGCCGACATTCCGGCCCTGTGGCCGCGCCGGCGGGGGAGTCCGCGCTCTCTCGCCCACCGACCGTTGCCGTCCATGATCACGGCGACGTGGGTCGGCGGACCGTTCGCGAGGAGGCGGGAGAGAATCTCGCTGTTGTCGACGGCCGCATCCGGATTCGTCATCCGGGAAAGCTGCCCCCGGAGGTTAGGGCTGTCAAAGCTGTCCCACCCCCGCGTCGCGGCGCAGCCGCGGGGCTCCGCCGAGGAAGGAATAGGCCTCGTAACCGTCCCGCTGCATCTGCTCGGCCACGTAGGCGGTGCGGATCCCCTCGGCACACAACAGCACGTAGGTCTCGGTGCGGTCCAGCTCCCTGTAGCCGGCCTCGACATCCTCGAGATTGCGCCGTGTGGATCCCGGCCAGTGCCAGGCATCGAAGGCGGCGGCGGGTCGCGTGTCGATCACCACCGCACCCGCGGGCACTTTGGTGACGTAGAGCGCGGCGCCCGCGATCTCCTCCGGCCGCACCCGCCGCAGGTCGAGGACCTGCCGCCCGCCGATCGCGGTCTCGAGCTCCTCGTGACCGACCTCCATCTCCTGCTCCGTCGCGTCCTCGCGGCTTGCGGCGGTGACCGGCTTGGCCGGCGAGACCTCACAGTACTCCCGAATCCGGGACGAGATCTCGTATGTGCCGATCTCCCGGCACCTGTCGATGATCTCCTCCTTGTGGAAACCCAGCAGGGGTCGGAGGACTGGAAGCGAAGACGCATCTTCGATCGCCGTCAGGTTCGTCAGCGTTTGTGACGAGACCTGCCCGATCGACTCGCCCGTCACGATGGCCTCGGCCCCGATCTCCTCCGCGATCTTCGACGCAGCACGGTAGAACATCCTCTTGAGAACGACCTGGAGATAGGCCGGCTTCGCACGTTCCCGCATCGCCTCCACGACCGGCCCGAACTCGAGGACGTGGAGGCGTGGGTACGTGCCGTAGCTCCAGTGATCCGAGAGGACCTTCGTGACCTCGACGACCATCCGCTGATACGCGGTGCCACCGAGGTTGCAGAAGACGTAGTCGAGAGTGACCCCCCGACGCAGCGCCATCCAGGCGGCGACGGACGAATCGAAGCCGCCCGAGATCAGGGCGAGCGCCCTGCCCTGAACGCCGAGCGGGAGGCCAGAGGCGCAGGGGATCGAGTCGCCGTAGAAGTACGCGGTTCCGTCTCTGAGCTCGACGTTCACCGAGACCTCCGGCGAACTCAGGTTCACGGTCGCGCCGGGGTTGAGCGCCGCGCCGAGACGCTGCTGGACGTCTGCCGATGTGAACCCCGGTGTGCCTGAGCGCCGGGCCCGCACGGCGTAGGTCCGCCCTTTGACGCGTTCGGCGTAAAGCTCCGTGCCTAGCTCGACGATCGTGTCGAGGTCGGCTTCGCACGTCCCGAGGACGAGCGAGAAGCTGCTGACACCGAAAGTCCGCGTGAGCGGCAAGGCGAAGCGGTCGTCCGGCGCCTCGATGTAGAATCGGCTCCAATCGGGCAGGAGCGTCGCTTCCGCGCCCTCGGCCTCGAAGCCGTCCCGGAGGTTCCGCGCGAGTCGCTTCTGGAAGCGTCCTCGGGTGCGTTTGGCCTTGGTGCTCAGCTCGCCGGAGAAGCGAACCATGGCGTGTGTCATCTGGTCCATACGGAGCAAGCTACGGCCGCCGGCCGGTGGAAGGACAACGGATCGGCAAGGCTTCGTCGCTGATGGCAGTGGCGGGATTCGTTTGGGATCGCTCCGCGATCCGGCGAGCTCACTCGCTTCGGCGCTCGGTATGTTGCCTGCGACGCTTCGCGTCCGGCGAGCTCGCGCCTTCGGCGCTCGGTTGAACCCGGGAAAGCGCTGCGGTCCCTGGGTCGCGTCCTTCTCAATGGCAGGGGCGGGATTTGCGTAGATCGCTTCGCGTCCGGCGAGCTCGCGCCTTCGGCGCTCGGTTGAACCCGGGAAAGCGCTGCGGTCCCTGGGTCGCGTCCTTCTCAATGGCAGGGGCGGGATTTGCGTAGATCGCTTCGCGATCCCGCGAGCTCGCGCCTTCGGCGCTCGGTTGAACCCGGGAAAGCGCTGCGGTCCCTGGGTCGCGTCCTTCTCAATGGCAGGGGCGGGATTTGAACCCGCGACCCAGGGCTTATGAGTCCCTTGCTCTACCAGGCTGAGCTACCCTGCCTCGGGCGACACATCGTACATGAATTCGAGGTCCGGTCAAGGTTCGGATTCGTCCGCGTCCGGTTCATCCTCGACGAACAAATAGAGCCGCTCGCCGGGCCGGATGAACGCATGCCGTTCGCGTGCAATCCGCTCTATGACCTGCGGGTCGTTCTGGAGACTGTCCGCCCAAACAGTGAGTGAGTCGAGAACGGTGGACAGCGAGTCGACACGCGCCCCCGCGCCAGTCGCTGCGACGCGAAGCTCGAGCACGTCGGAGCGGGCGTACTCGCCACCCCACCCCCAGTAGTGCGCGGCGAAGACCAGGGCCACCCCGGTGATCGCCCAGCTCGCGCGGCGGTTGACCTTATCGGACATGACGGCTCACGCGTACGCCCCGCGGCCCGGGTAGGTCGCGGCATCGCCC
>JAOTZH010000067.1 GCA_029861425.1 Gemmatimonadota bacterium | reverse complement strand
CCTCCGCCGTACGATCCCATTGGCCCAGACGGACCACCGCGCGTGCCACGTCGTTCCACGCCTCCGATCCGGGCTCGAGCGCGTCGGGCGCGGGAGAGGTCCCGGCTTCGATCGCCCGCCACTCCCCGGCGAGCTCGGGGAGTGCTTCGTCGGCCACGCTCAGATAGCTGTCCCAGACCTGCGCGGCGAAGCGATCGAACGTGACCCCCTCGATCGAATCGAGCACGCGTCGCGAGCTGACTGCCCGGGAGTTGTCGGTCTCGTCCCCGATCATGTAGGCGGGGAAATCCCCTCGTCCCCACGTCAGATCCCGAGTGGCAGAGAACGGTGCGGAGTTCGTGTTGAGAAGCCATCCGCTCTCCGGGTCGAACACCTGCGGGAGCTCGTCGAGCGCGTGGAAGCCCCGCCATTCGGTGTCGGGGTCGCTGCCGTCGAGGATCCCGGACGGATCGATGCCGGCATTCCGGCGCGGCACCGCGGAGTTGTAGATGTAGCCGATGTGGCCGTCGCGATCCGCGTACATCGTGTTCATATACGCGACGCGGAGCATGCCTACGGCGTCTCGCCACTCACCGAGCGACCGCGCCCGGATCATCGCATCCCACTGGTCGAACCAGCCGCCCTCCTCCATGCGGGCGAGCCGCACGGCGAGCAGGCGGCCGTCGGGGGTGAGGCCGACGACCGGCCCGTGGTGCGTCTTCCGGAAACCGAACGAGCGCGTCTCGAACCCGTCCGCGGTGCGGACGCGCACCGAGTCCGTCCACGCGACGGCCGTCCGGGTCCCGTCTCCGTACCGGTACTCGAGCGGGTTCTGCGGATCGTCGAACGTTACCGCCCACAGGTCGCTATGGTCGGCGTAGTTGTCGGTGTAGGCCCACCCGAGCGCCTCGTTGTGGCCCATGTAGGGTAGGAGGAAGCCGAACACGGTGAGGCCCGAGAAGCGGAGTCCCTCGCGGCTGTCGAGGTGGATCTCGGCGTAGCGCTGGACGCCCGTGAAGCTCTGGTGAGGGTTGATGAGGAGGAGCGCGTGCCCCTCCGTGGTCCGAGACGGAGCCACGGCCCACTGGTTCGATCCCTGGGGTCGTCGTCCAAGGATGTCGAACTGACGCTCGACGTAGTCAGGGCTCTCGACGGGCTGCGCTTCGGATCGGCGCTCGGAGTTCACCGCACGCACGTCGAGCTCTTGCGCGCTCTCGTCGGACCCCGAGGCGATCAAGCGGTCCACCCATTGGCCGCGCAGCCCCGCGTACCCGAGAAACTCGTTCTGGTAGTACTTGTACCGGATCAGGGCGAGCGGATACCACGGCTCGATGCGGCGGAGGACGCGGACCTCGGCTTCCGGCCGCGCCGCTAGCCAGGCGTTCATCCCCGCGGCGTGAGCGTCGAGGAGCCCCCGGAGCCGCGGCGAGGCGCTCTCGTACTCCTCCTCCGAGAGTCTCACGATCTCGAGCGCCCGGGCCATCCAGTCGGCGGCGACCCCGTCCTCTCCCACGAGCTCCGCGTACCGGCCTAGCGCGTGCAGGTAGTTCCCCTCGATGAGGGGCCAGTCGTCCTCGGCGAGCGCCCAGGCCATGCCGAGCACGGCCCCCCGATCCGTGTCGCTCAGCACGTGCGGCACCCCCCACGCGTCCCGATGGATCGTGGCAGTCTGGGCGGTGCCTGCACACGGAACGAGGAGCGGCGCGAGCGCCCAGAAGAGCGGAACGGCCCTGCGGCGGCGGTGGGCCGTTTTGGTCCCGCGAGAGGAGCGGCGGCTCGGGTCGGGCAGATTCCTCCGAGGGCTCATCGTGCCGGGTCTCCGGATCCAGAAGGTGAGAGGGTCGAATTCGGCAACCTACGGCGGGCCGCGGAAGGTGTCAGCGCACGACTACTGTCGCGGCGACGACTCGGCAAACGAGCGTGCCGGTGGCGACTCACCTGACCCGGCCGACGACGCCCTGGTCCGGTCGTTCGGAAATCGGTGTCGACGATCGTCCACCTACCCCGTATCGTCCTGAGCCACCGCTTGCTGTAGAGCGTCCACGCCTGGGGATACGCCACTTGGATTCGATCCTGAACAACGTCCGCTTCGCCATCCGAAACCTCCGAAGGCACCCGGTGTTCGCGGTGATCGCGGTGGCCACGCTGGCACTCGGTATCGGCGCCAACACGGCGATCTTCAGTGTCGTGCGCGCCGTTCTGCTGAGCGATCTCCCCTACGACGAGCCTTCCGAGCTGGTGCGGGTGTGGTCCACCAACGCCGAACGAGGGATCGATCGCGGCTTCATGTCGCCACCCGACATCCAGGACTACCAGAGTCAGAATCGTACGCTCCAGGATCTGGCGGCGTACTCCGAGGCCGAGCTGGCGGTCATCGACAACCAGGGGTCGGCGTCGAAGGTCACGGGAACCTGGGCCGGCGATAACCTCTTCTCGGTGCTCGGCGCTTCGGCGCTTCATGGCCGCACGCTCCGACCCGGCGATGGAGATCCAGGCGCGCAGGGCGTGATCGTGCTGGGGCATGACTTCTGGCAGAGCCGGTTCGGTGGCGACCCGAACGCGATCGGTACGTCCGTCACGGTCGAGGAAGCCGACTATACCGTCGTGGGTGTCATGGAGCGGGGGTTCGATTTCCCCGGAGCGTCCAACTTCTGGGTCAATCGGCATCTCATGGCGTACCCGGGGCGATACGCGCGGTGGATGGATGTCGTGGGGCGTCTCGATTCGGGCGTGGAGATCGACGCTGCCGCCGCCGACCTCTCGACGATCGCAGCCCGCCTGGCGACGGAGTATCCAGACTACAATCGTGCGTATGGAACGGCTCTCATGCCGCTTCAGGAGTCGGTCGTCGGCGACACGCGGACGCCACTTCTCATTCTTCTCGGCGCGACCGCATTCCTGCTTCTAATCGCGTGTGTCAACGTGATCAACCTCCTGCTGTCCCGCATGGCGGATCGTGGCCGTGAGATCGCGGTCAGGGCGGCGTTGGGCGCCGGTCGCGGACGACTCGGACGGCAACTGATGGCGGAGAGCCTGGTGCTCGCCTTCATCGGGGCGCTGGTCGGAGTGCTCGTCGCGCAGCTGGGAATCGGCGTCTTGACCGCGTTCGGGCCGTCTGATCTGCCCCGGCTCGACGAGGTTCGGATGGATGGAGGGGTTCTCCTCTTCACGTTGGTGAGCACGGTTATCACCGGCCTCGTTTTTGGTTCGGCCCCCGTGCTCTGGCTCGCGCGCACCGACATTCAGGCCGAGTTGCAGGAGGGGTCGAGAAGCACGACGGCGGGCTCGGCTCGCGAGAAACTGCGGAGCCTTCTGGTCGTGACCGAGATCGCTCTCGCGACGATGCTGGTCATCGGCGCCGGGCTTCTCACTCGAAGCTTCTCCGAGTTGATCGACACCGATCCCGGGTTCAACTCCACGAGCCTCCTGACCTTCCAGGTCGAGCTTCCAAGCGGTGAGTACGGTGAGCTGCCCCGCGTCGCGGACTACCACGCCACTCTGACCGAGCGCCTCGGCGCCATTCCCGGCGTGAGGTCGGTGGCGGGTACTGCTTCGCTCCCCTTCGATCGCGACGTGCCCTTTCTCGGCGACTTCGTGATCGAGGGACGTCCGGAACCACGCCAGGGAGAAGAGCCGAAGGCGTTCTATCGCCAGGTAACGCCAGAGTTCTTCCAGACGCTCGGTATCGCACTCGTCGACGGCCGCGAGCTCGAAATCAGGGATGATCGTGAGGCCCCCGGGGCCGTGGTCATCAACGAGGCGCTCGCGGAGTCGTACTTCCCGGGTGAGGATCCGATCGGAGAGAGGATCTCCGGGCTGCCCCCGCATCTGGCGCTTGGGGGCTTTCTCGTCGAGGGCTTCGAGGTCGTCGGCGTCGTCCGGGACGTGCGGTACTTCGGCTTCGCGGAGGCGCCTCGGCCGTCCTTGTATCTGCCTGTAGGTCAGGCGCCGTTCAGACGGATGAGCTACACGCTGCGCACGACCGGCGATCCCGATGAGCTGGTGCGCGCGGCCCGGGCAGAGGTCGCGCAGATCGACCAGGCCGTCCCGATCTCGAGACTTGAGACCATGGAGCGGCTGCTTTCGGCATCCGTGGCGAGGGAGCGCTTCACCATGGTGCTGCTGAGTCTCTTCGCGGTCGTTGCTCTGACGCTCGCCGCCGTAGGCATATACGGGGTGATCTCATACTCGATCTCACGAAGGACCGCCGAACTTGGAATCCGCATGGCGATCGGGGCCAGTTCGGGCGCGGTGCTTCGGATGGTCATGACCGAGGGTGCGACGCTCGCGGCCTGGGGTCTCGGGGCGGGACTGGTCGGGGCGGCCATCCTGGCCCGTCTGATGGCGAGTCAGCTGTACGGGGTGAGCGCGCTGGACCCGCGGACGTTTGTCGGTGTCGCGATCGTTCTCGGTATCGTAGCGATCCTGGCTACGTACCTCCCCGCGCATCGGGCCGCACGGATCGATCCCGCACTCGCGATCCAGGGAGACGGCCAGTAGCGGGGCCGCCACCCATCCGAGACGTCTGCCTGGCGGAGGAGCCATGAACGCGCTGAAGTCCTGGTTGGCGGAGCAGGGTCTGGCCGATGGCGACGCCACGATTGTCGCCGCATTGGTTGCGGTCGCGTTGGTTGGGCTGCTCAGCGTTTCGGCCTACCTGGTAGCCAAGCGCATCCTCTTGCGGCTGGTCACGGCGGCGGCCAAACGAACGAAGACGAGTTGGGACGACGCCTTCGTCGCGGCCGGACTGTTCTCCCGGCTCTCGCACGTCGCACCGGCGCTGATCGTCTACGGCACCGCGCCGGTGGTCCTGGTCGATTACCCGCGCGCCGCCAGCACCGTGCTGACCGGCGCGTCCGTTTATATCGCGCTCGTGGGGATGATGGTCTTCGACGCCCTGCTCAAGGGTGGCCAGCGGATCTACGAGAGCTTCGAGATCTCGCAGCGCTTTTCGATCCGCACGATCGTCCAGATCGTTCGCGTGGCGGTCTATTTCGTCGTCGGGGTCGCCGTGCTGGCGATCCTGCTGGGCAAGTCGCCAGTGGTCTTCTTCAGCGGCCTGGGCGCCTTCACCGCCGTCCTGCTGCTGATCTTCAGGGACACGCTCCTGGGATTCGTCGCCGGGATCCAGCTCACGGCCAACAACATGGTGCGCGAGGGCGACTGGATCGAGATGCCCGCGCAGAACGCTGATGGCACCGTGCTCGACGTGTCACTGACCACGGTAAAGGTGCAGAACTGGGACAAGACGATCACCACGATCCCGACCTATGCGCTGGTCGCCGAGCCGTTCAAGAACTGGCGCGGCATGGACGAGTCGGGTGGGCGCCGCATCAAGCGGGCGGTGATCATCGACGTCACGAGCATCAAGTTCTGCGACGCGGAGATGCTGGAGCGGTTCAAGAAGATCGAGTTCATCAGCGAGTACGTGGCGCGGAAGGTCGAGGAGGTGTCGGCCCATAACCGCGAGCGGAAAGTCGATGAATCCCTGCTCATCAACGGGCGCCATCTGACGAACGTGGGCACCTTTCGCGCCTATCTGCAGCACTACCTCCGGAGTCACCCCAAGGTGCACCAGGAGATGACCTTCCTGGTGCGTCAGTTGGCCCCCACCGAGCACGGCCTGCCCATCGAGATCTACGTCTTCAGCAACGACCAGGCCTGGGTGAGCTACGAAGCGATCCAGGCCGACATCTTCGACCACGTGCTGGCCGCGCTGCCACTCTTCGACCTGCGCCCGTTTCAGGTGCCGACGGGCGCCGACCTGCAAGCGTTGGGCAGCCGGTGAGTCCTGTCATCGCCTGATCGCTCTTGCCCGCCGAACGCCCGCTCAACACCCTCATCCGCAGCAGAGTCGCAGAATCGGCCAGCTGCCTACTCGGGTATCAGGAGTGCGTCCAATGTTGGGCTTGAGTCCGTGGGAAATCCTGATCGTGTTTCTCGCGATCCTTCTGCTGTTCGGCGCCAAGCGCCTGCCGGAGATCGGCGGCTCGCTCGGCAAGGGAATCAGGGGGTTCAAGGAATCCATCTCGGGTCTCGAGGAGGAGATCGGGGGCGAAATCACCGGATCGACCGACACCTCCGTACCACAGACGCCACCTCGTGAGCCGGCAGAGAAGCCAGGGTCCGCCGACACCCGGTAGTCTCCCGCGCGCTGACATGCCGAAAAGCCGCTGAAGAAACTCGCTAAGACCGAGAAGGAAGGCCCAGAGGCTCGCCATCAGCCCTGCCGGATCGCACCGCCGGAGGGCTGATTGGCGTTCAGGGCCCGGGATCAGTAGTCCGCTGCGTTCAGAAGAGGACCACCGCGATAGCGGCTGCGATCAGCACGATGATCGCAAATAGGCCCAGCTTAGACGCCTTCCCGTTGATCATGAGACTCCTCCTTCGTTGGCTATCCAACCAAAGTACTCACGGATGCCGTGGGCATTCGAGGGCAATGGCGCCTAACGCGGACCGAGTCGTGGCGCCCGCGTCGACGTCCGCCGCCGGCCCTGACCTCTCGGGCGGATTCACCCGCCGCCGAACTTGACCTGCGAGACCAGGATGGCGCCGGGGATCCAGTCGATCATGGCGTGGAGCAGTATCACTGCGACCAGGTTGCGGTCGCTCTTCACGTAGATCCAACCGAGAAGCAGACCTCCCGGAAGGCCGTTCATCGCTGCGAGCTGGACCGCATGCCCGAGATCGCCGGCAGACGGCCAGTTCGGGTTGAGGTAGGCGTACGGGACGTGGTAGAGGATGAAACCCACCGTGGCGATCGCGATCCCGGCCCAGTCAGACTTCAACGCATCCGAGAACCGGCCCTGAACGATCCCACGGAAGAAGACCTCCTCGGTCGGACCCACAGTGATCATCAGTAGAGGGAGCGTGACGACGGGAACGATCCAGCCCCAGCTCGAGCCCAGGATCTCGCCAAGGGCGGCCCTGTTGGAACTGTTCATCAGCTGCACGACCTGGATCGCGAGGCCGACGAGGATCGGCCACCTCAGGCCGTGGAGGAGCTTTCCGCGTTCCAGCCCGATGGAAGCGAGCAGCTGTCGCAGTGGCGGTCGCCCCCTGAGGATCCAGAGCCCGATGAGCGGGATGACGATGAGCGAGGCCCAGTGATGGAGTTCGCTCTCCTGATGGATGAACAGATAGCCGAGGTAGACCACGAAATACGCGGTGACGATGACGATTTCCGCACCCGAGGTGCGGTAATCCGACTCGTTGCTCACGAGCGGGCTGCTCCGGTGAGGGGTTAGGGACAGGACCCCATACGGCGAGGAGACCCCCCGGGTGTCGTACAGTAGCAGCGGGCTTCAGGCCGGGAGAGCTAGAGCCGACCGGTCAGATAGAGGACGGCGAGAACGACTAGTGTCACGACGGCGAGCCAGGCCTCCCGCCTGCCCGGTACGTACATGATCCCTCCTCCGTAGGAGTGTTGTCACTGCCCCTCAATACTCGACAGAAGGCTCGCTATTCGGTCCGATTTCGATCGGCTCCATTACGGATACAGCCGCCTATCCGGGACGCCGATTCAAACTCACCATCAGTCGCAGGCTGGGGCGCCAGAGTCCCCAGTGCCTGTTGATGCGCCAGGCCGGGCCGTCCGAGACCGTCCTCAGGTCATAGCCGACGGCGGCCTCCCGGGCCGTGACCTTCGCGACCTCGAGGGCGACGTCTCGCCCGGGGCACACGCGTGATCCGGCTCCGAATGGACAGAAGGATTCGGCGTGGTCGGAGCGCTCGAACCGCCCGGGGTCGAAGCGCTGGGGGTCGGAGAAGACCTCGGGACGCGCGTGGGCCTCGGCAAGACAGAGTCGGACGAGCCAGCCCCTCGGAATCCGGAACCCCCCGACCTCGACATCTTCCGCCACGCGTCGGTACAGGTAGGGACTCTCGAACCGTCGGATCGCCTCGAGCGCGAACGCCTCAGCCCGACCATCGAGCTCTGACGGGTCGGCCGCGACCTGTCGTAGACGCTCGGCCTGTTCGGGATGATCGGCGAGCATCTTGATCACCCAGCGGAGCATCCCCCGGGTCATGATGCCGCCCTCCTTCACCATCAGGACGAGGGTGCCGATGGCGGATGCGTCGTCGGCGAGATCGGGGTTATCCGACGCGACCCGCGCGAGCACCGAGGGGGAGGCGATCCCCTCGCTCTCGTCGTCGTGCCGGTCCTCCCGCCGGGCGGCGGCCGCGGCCAGCCGCGAAACCGTGCGTGCCAGCCCGTCGAAGGCCTCGCGCGAAGCACGCGGTATCGGGAGGAAGAGGTCGAGCGGGCGGTTGAGCTCGGTGAACCGCTCGCGGAGCGCCTCGTACTCGGGGTGCCCTGGCGAGACGCCCAGAACCGCCCGGATGAGACCGGCATGCGCGATCGGCAGGAGATACTCTTCGGGGTGGACGCCACCGTCACTGGCCGCGTCGGCCATCTCGGCTAGCTGCGCCCGTGCGACCTCCGCGATCGCCGAGTCCGCCGCTTCCGCGGCCTCGGGCGTGAATCCGGGCGCCAGCAGCCCGCGCAGGCGAGCGTGCGGCTCCCCGTCCATGTACTCGAGATACCCGCCCGGGACGAGCCGGTTGAACGCCCAGTCGGACTGACGAAGGCGATGCTCCTGTTCGCGAAAGAGCGTGAACCCGGTCTCGAGGTCGGTGATACAGGCCACCGGCTGGTGAATCTGACTCATCTTGAAGATGGGGCCCAGACGGTCCGAGGTGCGGGAGTAGTACTCCGCATCGTCGATCGCCTCGAGCGACTCGCGGAGGCCGAGCGACCCGGGTGGCAGGCCCCGTCGCGCTCCGAAGCCGGGACGCGCGCGGACGAAGCTCGCCGCGAGGATGACCGCGACGCCCCCGCCCATCGCGCGGCGCGCCAGCGGCACCTGGGAGGCCACCCAGGCCGCCCCGCCCAGCGCGACGAGCGCCAGGACCGCCGACAACATGGCGAGCATGGGACGGGACCCGAGCTCGCGTCGCGCGGCAGGGGTGAGCAGGACTCGCGCTGAGACGACGGCCGCCAGGGCGAGGATCGCGCCTTCCACGACTCCTCCGAGCACGCTCAGGAGCCGCTCCCCGCGGAACCATGCGGCCCGTCCGCCTCGAGCGGCGTGAGGCGGATGCGCCGGCTCGAGCCCGGCCGCCAGTGGTCCCGGTGCCGCGTTCCCTTCTCGGGCGGTGCCTGCCGAAGGACCCGCAGGTCGTACCCGTGGCACACCTCCTCGAGCAGGACGTTCGCGAGGAAGTGGACTATCGGCACGCCCATGCACCCGTGATCGTCGACGCCGAACGGCGAGTACTCGCGACGGCTCCGCTCGGCGCCAGCGAAGCGATCGGCGTCGAACGTGTCGGGTTCGGGGAAGATCGACGGGTCGCGGTGGCTCTCCTGCACGAGGACGCGCAGCAGCCAGCCGCGCGGGATGTTGTGGCCGGCGATCGTTAGTGGGCGCGCCACTTCGCGATACAGGTACTCGCTCTGTTCGAGGCGCAGCGTCTCGTGCACGAAGCGTCCCGCGACCGTGTCGCGACCCTCAGGACGAACGCCGATCGCTCTCCGAGCCTCCCCGCGGATCCTGTCCTGCCACTCCGCGTGGTCGCCCAGCATCGCCACGATCCAATCGAGAAACGAGGTCGAGTCGGCCAGGCCCAGACGGAACACGAGGCTCAGGTTGTGCGCGCGGGTGGGGTTGTCGAGGGCATTCGGGTCGGCGGCGAGCACGGCGCCCAGGGCGTTCGCCCGGTCCGAGCCGGACACCGCCAGATCGGGCTCCGCCGATCGCGCACGCATCAAGGCGTTGATGCGATCGAGGCCGGCCCGAAGCTCACGCCGCCACCTCGGGCCGCCGCCGCGCCCCAGCCGCAGTCCGCGCTGTGCCTCGTCGAGCTCTACCAGCCGGGGGTCATCGGGACCGAGCCCCCAGAAGATCGAGGCGAGGACGATGAACACCCATCCGTGCAGGTCTGCGCGCGGAGCAGAGCCCTCGGGACACTCGATCGATCTCGCGGACAGCCCCGCGAGCATCCGGGCGCAGGTCTCGCGCGCGATGCCCTCGTGACGGGACAGATCGACGGCCGACAGCGCAGCCCGAAAGAACGGGGCCTCTTCGTCGTGCACTCGCGACCCCATATAGCGCAGCGAGCCATCGGGGAGGAACCGGTTGTACGGGAGGGTCGCCCCGGCGAGTGCCTCCGTGTCGCGCAGCACCTCGCGGGCGAGCTCCAGACCGTGAACGCACGCGACCGGGCGGCCGAACTGGCTCGTCTTGAAGACCGGGCCGTATTCCCGGGCCCGCTCTCTGTAGTAGTCGCGGTCTCCGATCGCGTCGAAAGACTCGGCCATGCCGAGCGAGCCAGCCGGCCATCCCCGGCGCCGCCCGTACGCGGTGCCGGCACGCGCCCGGGCGAAGACGATCGCGGCCAATGTCGCGAACGCCGTAGCGTGGCGAACCGCCGGCCATCGGACCACCAGCCATGCGGCCAGCACGAGCGCGGCCAGACCGGCCGTGGCCACAACCGCGCTCCAGGGCAGGTACGTTCGAAAGTCGCGTACGACCGGCGGCTTGAGGGCGACGCGCGCGAGCAGCGACGCCCCGAGGGCCAGGATCGCGATCTCCAGGAGTGGAAGTGCCAGGGAAAGCCCTCTCAGGGGTTTGGTGCTGCGTCCACCGCCCAGATTGACGCGCCGCTCGGGCTCCGACAAGTCCAGCGCGACTCGTCGCGCTGGGGGAAGACAACGTACTTTCCGCGCGTGAACACTCCGGTTCTGGTCGCGTTGCTGGTCGCTGCCGCCGCGCCCGGCTTGAGGATCGTGAGCAAGCCGCCCGCCTTGAACGAGTTGCGTGGCCGACCGGGGCTTGTCGCGATTCTGTTCGTCGGGGCGGCCGCGGTCGCGCTGGCAGGCATCGCGCTGGTTCGGCGCCAACCGGCGACGCTGCCCGTCGTCGCCATCGGCCTTCTCGCCATCAACGTCGTTGCGTGGTGGAGGGCGCGCCCCGCCTGGGGCCGGAGTCGATCGCTTCCGCCCGGCTCACTCGGACTCGGGCGTTCCCTGGACGCGCTCTCCGATCCCGACTTCTATGCGGATTGCGCGCTCCGGTGGGGGCCGGTCTTCAAGTCTGCGCAGTTTCACAGACCGGTGGCGTGTATCACGGACCTTCCCGTCGGTCTGACGTTTCTTCGTCAACGCGAGGCGGATCTCACATCGCCACGGCTCCCGTTCGGGCGTGTGTCCCCAGGCCACTACATCGCGTTTCTATCTGACCGCGAGCATCCGGGACATCGACCGGTGCTCACTCGGATTCTCTTGCCTGAGGTCTCTTCTGGGGAGGGTGTTTCGCTCCGCATCGGATCGGAGCTGCCCGTGGTCCAGTCCTGCGCAGATGACGTTGCCTGTTGCGTGCGGGACGGTCTCCATGAGCTGGCCGGATCCCGCCCGGAAGCGGGCGTCGACCCGGAAGAGTATCTCTCGCGGATCTGCTACGGAGCCTTGCTGCGCGCCGTGACCGGCGAATCCCCACGGGGCGAGACACTGGATGGCTTGCGTGCCTGGTTCGGGGGCCTCGGCCGGCCCGTGCCGTTCGCTGAGAGGCGACCCGAGGAACGCCCGGACAGCTTCGAGCCCCTCGTCGACTGGGTCTACGAATGCGGCACCCGCACCCGGCGACGGATAGAGGCGAACGAACAACCGCCCGCATCGGTCCTGACGGAGACCCTGAGCGCTGATCCGCGCGCGCTCGACGACAGGGTCCTGCTCGGGAACCTGGTCCTGCTGGTCCACGTCACGTTCAGCAACGTTCGCGGGATCCTCGGGTGGGTGCTGAAAGAGGCCCTCGATCACCCCGATCGCCTGCACGAGATCCGGGAGGCGTGTGAGCGGGACGAATCCACGGCGAACCGTCAGGAGATGGCGTCTCGCTTCGTCCGCGAGACGTTGCGGCTTCATCAGAGCGAATTCCTCTACCGAGAGGTGGTCCGCCCCACGGAGTTGGCGGAGTTCCGCATCCCCCGCGGCTGGCTCGTCCGCGTGTGCGTGCGGGAGGCGCATCGAAACGGCGAGGTGTTCGAGGATCCGGACGCGTTTCGGCCCGAGCGGTTCGAGGGGGAGCAGTACGACGAGACCGTTTATCGTCCCTTCAGCGACGGCACTCACTCGCGGTTCGGGGCGGAGGCGGCCCTGATGATCTCCACCGTCTTCGTGGTCGAGCTGGCGGCGGGGTTCCGCGCCAACGTTCTCCGGGACGGTCCCGCGGAGCGGAGCGGCAATCGACACTGGAGCCACTGGCGTCCGAGCCGGCGGCTGCGGATTTCGCTCGATCCCCTCGTCGCCGGGCCAGGAGAGCCATCGCCCCCGCCCCGGGAGGACGATTGATGCCGGCCCCCGCGCCCGAGGGCGGATCGCAGCTTGGGCGCGAGACAGTCACCTCGGGTCTGGCGACGATTGGCGCCCGCGGTCTCCAGGCGGCGCTCCTCCTCGGGACGGCCGTGGCACTCGCACGGCTCCTCACGCCGGAGGACTTCGGCGTCTTCGCGATGATCGTCCCGCTCGGCATCATCGCGAGCAACATCACGAACCGCGCGGTTCAAACCGCCTTGCTACAGGCCGACGATTTGAGCGATCCCGGCCTCGACGCGTTCTTCTGGCTGATCGCGCGCGTGACCCTCTTGGTCGCGGCGGCGCTGGCGGGGTCCGGCTTCGTCCTGGCAGCCTTTTACTCCGAGCCTCGCGTCGTCCCCATCGCGCTCGCATGGGCCGGCCTCCTTCTGCTGCTGGTGCCGGCGACCTTCCAGGAGGCGCTGCTCAAGCGGCGGCTTCGCTTCCCGGTCGTGATGGCGGTACAGGTCACGGGGCTTGTAGTCGGCATCGTCGTATCGTTGGTCGCTGCCTGGGGCGGGTGGGGATACTGGGCCCTCGCGCTGCAGGTGTTCGTGATGGAGGCCGGGCGAGCCATTGGTATCGCGTTCCTGAGCGACTGGCGCCCGCGCGCCCCCCGAGGCCGCGATGCAGCAGAATCCACGGCGCTTCGGAGGGCCTGGGCTCACCTCGCGGGAGTGAGGGTGTCCACCTGGCTGACCGACCTGCCGGGTGTGGTGGCCGTCGGGCGGATCGGCGGCGCGACCGTCCTCGGCCACTACCACACGGCCCGGCGCTGGGCTTCCTACCCGTTCGAGGAGCCCTTCCTCGCGCTGACGGACGTCTCGATCGCGAGCCTGCGCCACGTCAGGGACGACGCCGAGCGGTTCAGACGCCTCGCCGGCCGGGCGCTCCTCGTGATGCTGGCCATATCGCTTCCCGCAATGGCGTTCATCGTGGTGGAAGCGAGGACCGTCGTGCTGGTCGTGCTCGGACCGCAGTGGGTGGACGCGATCTGGTTTCTGCGAGTTCTCTCGCTGGCGGCTTTCGCGATCGCCCTGATCCGCGTCAACCGCTGGATCTACCTCGCCCAGGGCCGCACGGGCCGTCTCCTCGCGTGGTCGCTCTTCATCGAGACGCCGGTCGCGGTCGTGGCCGTATCGCTCGGGACGATCTGGGGGGCTCCCGGTGTCGCGGTGGCGGTCGCGATCGGCGCCGCGGTGCTCGTCCTCCCGTCCATTCTGTTCGCGGTCAAAGGGTCACCGCTTCGATTCGTGGACGTGATACGAGCGACCATCCGTCCGGTGCTCGCGAGCGTCCTCGCGGCCGCCGCCCTGGCGGCTTCGGCGGGCGTTCTCCCGGCCGGATCAGGCGCCGATCGGCTCGCGGTGGCGGTGACCCTGTTCGGGGTGGCGTTCCTCGCCGCCTGGCACGCGATCCCGGGCGGGCTAGACGACACCCGGATGCTGTGGGCCGCGCTTCGCGCGAGTCGCGAACGTCAGTGAAAGACGGCCCAGGTTCTGGAGCCGCGTGAAGGCTACCTTCCGTTCAGAGGCTCGTCGAACCCAGTTTCCGAGTCCATGGGTGGAACCCAAACGACATAGGGAGGGCGATTTGTCGCTCAAGATCACGGGAGCCGTCATCGAGCTGCTCGAAGAGCAGTCCGGTACCGGGAAGAACGGCCCCTGGCGCAAGCAGGACTTCATCCTCGAGACCGAGGGGCAGTACGCGAACAAGGTGTGCATCACGCAGTGGGGCGAGAACATCGAGAAGTTCGCCCTGAAGCTGCAGGACAGCGTGACCGTGCATATCGACATACAGAGCCGGGAGTACAACGGTCGCTGGTATACCGACGTGAAGGCATGGCGGATCGAGCGGGACGAGACCGGGGCCGCATCAGGTGCCGAAGACGCCCCGGCCGGGCCGGGCGCCGGTCCCGGCGCGCCCGGGGCTGGATCGCCCCCACCGGCCGAGGACGGGTTCGACGAGGACGACCTGCCCTTCTGAAACCAGCGGGTCTTTCGAGGAGTCGGCGCCAGTTGGCCCCGGACACCCGACAGAGTCCGTCAGAGGTTTCGCGAGACAGACGATCCCGCCGAGTGTCGCCACTTTCCGGGGAGAGCCAGACTGCTGAGGGCCGCCAGGACCAGTGCTCCGAGATAGACCGCCGTGGCGGCGTTGTGTTTATCGGGAGCCGTCTCTCCTCCCGCGAGAAGATACCCCAGCGCGGAGATGCCGATCACCGCGCCGATGTAGCGAGCGGTCGAAACTGCTCCGCCGGCCATGCCGGCGTCGGTGCTGGGCACGGCGCTCATGGCCGCGGCCTGGGCGGGGGCGGACGACAGGCCCAGGCCCGCCCCCATCAGAACGAGTCCGATCACGAGGTCTCCGGGCGATTGAAGGGTCCGAAAATCGGAGATGAGATAGACTCCGAGGAGGGACGTTATCGTGCCGGCTAACGATATGGCACGCGCCCCGAATCTCTCCGAGAAGCGACCGCCGAGCGGCGAGCAGACCACCATCGCGAGCATCATCGCGATGATAGTCCGTCCGATCGTGCCGGGCTCGACACCTCTCACCTGTTCGAAGAAGATCGGCAGCTGAAAGAGAAGCGAGTACATGGCCAGGTTCTGAAGCCCGATCACCAGGCTTGCCGCCGAGAAGGTCGGTTGGAGGAACAGCCGGAGATCGAGGACGGGCTGGGCCACCCTGCGCTCCCAGAACACGAACACGCCCAGGACGACCGCGCCCAGCAGAGCCGGTCCCGCCATGCCCGAGCCGGACATCTGGAGCGCGATCACGAGAAGGGTGAGACCGAGCCCGAGCAGAATGCTGCCGACGACATCGAAGGCGGGCGGCTTGGGGGTGGCCGGCCGTTCAGGGGCTTCGGCCGCTCGGGTGGTTCGTCGAATCAGCCAATACGAGACGGCGATGACGGGAAGGTTGGCGATGAAGACGGAGCGCCACCCGAATTGGGCGGTCAACTCTCCGCCGACGAGCGGGCCGATGGCGGCGGCGATCCCCATCGCCGAGCCGAAGTAGCCGAACGCCCTCGGTCGCTTCTCGAACGGGATGGTATTTCGCAGCAACGCCAGCGTGGCCGGGATCGTCATGGCGCCACCCGCGGCCATCGAGATCCGCGCCAGCGCCAGGCTCGGCAGCGTGGCCACGGTGAACCCCACGACGGACCCGGCTCCGTAGATGATCATTCCGAGGATGAGCCCTCGTCGGTGGCCAATCCGATCGCCGAGTCTTCCGCCCGGGCTCATCGCCGCGATCCCGACGATCAGATAGCTCGAGACCAGCCACTGGGTGAGTCGGCCGCCTCCAACCCCGAGCTCGGTACCGATCGACGGCAGTGCCACCGCGATCATCGTGGAGCCGAGGGGAGAGAGTGACGCGGCGAGGAACATCCCCAAATAGAACAATGGCGACGCGCTCCTCGGGGGAGATTCGACCTGCGTCAAACCAGGGGCGCTCGGGTTGTGGGGCCGGTTCGGTGCGGACTCACCGGGTGATCGAGCGGCACTGCAAGAGGTAGGGTCGCCGGTCGGCGAACGCCCACTCGATGTCCAGACGGTCGCCGTACGCGGCCTCGCAACTCAGGGTCATCACGTGCAGCGCCTGGAGCTGGGCATCGGAGAGGCAGAGTGCATCGACCCGCTCGGCCTCGACTCTGATCTCTTCGATCCCCCCCTCCGGCCCGGGGCGAAGCGCCACGTCCTTGTGGCCGGGGGTTCGCTCGACGACCGATCCGTCGGAGGTGATTCGATAGGAGTCGGGGATGACGATGCCTGAAACGACCGCTTCGCCCAGGCCCCAGGCCGCTTCGATCAGCCTCTCGTCCTCGCCGGTCGCCGGGTTGTGCGTGAACAACACTCCGGCGCTCTCCGCGTCGACCAGCTGTTGCACCGCCACCCCCATCCTGGGCTCCACCGAGACGCCCATGCGTTTGCGGTAGGCGAGGGCGGACGCGGAGTGCGCGGACTGGTACACCTCGCGGACGGCGTGCACCAGGCGCTCATGTGTCCGCACGTTGAGGAGTGTGGAATGCTGGCCGGCGAAGCTCGCGTCCTGGGCGTCCTCGCCGATCGCCGACGAGCGGACGGCGACGCACCCTCCCAGGTCGTCCACGACCCCCTCGAGCGCTCGGACCGCCTCCTCGTCGCCTCGGACGACCGATTCGACGGCGTCGACGCTGAGGGCTCTCCCCGGGGGTACGGGAAGTCCGGCGGCGATGGCCTGACTGAGGCTCGCGGACTTGCCCCCGAACCGGCCTTCCTTTCCGGCATCGGCCAGGGGGACCACGTACCTCAAACGAGTTCTACGGTCCCGGCCGTGCCGTCGACCGACACCTGAGCCCCGTCGGGGATGACGGCGGTTGCCTTCTGCGTGCCCACGACCGCCGGGATGCCATACTCGCGAGCGACGATCGCGGCGTGCGAGAGCTGTCCCCCCCGGTCGGTCACGATCGCACCAAGCAGCGGGAGCACCACGTTGAAAGCGGCCGATGTCGACCCGGTCACCAGGACGTCTCCAGGCTGGATCCGATTCGCCTCCTGAGGGTGATCGATGATCCTGGCCGTGCCGGTGCATAGGCCGGGACTGACGGCTCGACCCGTGACCTTCAGCCCCGCCGAGGGCGGCCCCTCCCCGAACACCTCGCCCATCGCTGCCATCACGGCGCCCATCATCCGTGCGAGATGCGGTGGCAGGCCATCTGGCGGCGGCGGGGGAGTCGGCTCCGGACCCAGGAACGGGGGCGCCTCCGAGAGAGGTGTGTCGACCCGGCGTGCGGTGCGCGCGGCCAGCTCATCCGCGGAAGGCTCGTTGGCGCCGCGC
>JAOTZH010000244.1 GCA_029861425.1 Gemmatimonadota bacterium | reverse complement strand
AACGAATCCGGGCTAGGTACTTCGATGACAACGATGTGTATCACGATGCACGGCGTACCATCGTCTACCATGCCGAGGTCATGTACGGGCTCCGTCAATACGGGCGTAGCCGCATGCGCATCTGCCGGGGCTGGGCCGTGAACGCGGTGCTCCTGATCATCCCCGCCAACATCTTCATGATCGGTGCGACAACGGACCTCGGAATGCTCTTTGTGGTGAACGGCCTCCTGATGGCGACCCTGCTCGGAACCGTATTCTCGTGGCGGTCTCTGGCCCATAGCGAGTACCGGAAGGTGAAGGGTGGCGCGGAGTTCATCCGGAACGAGCTGGCCGCGGCGAGCCGCTCCGCCATCCGGCTGCATGACTGAACGGGAACCGCGAGCCGGCGACCCCGGGGCGGCAAAACCGGCCGCACCAGGACCTCCACCGCTCGAACCTGATCGTCCGGAACCGGCCGAGATCTTCGAGGCGCCCCCGGGCGTCATGGATCCGCTCCGGCCCGACCAGCCCCTCGCGACGGCGCAGCCGATGGGCGCGACGTTCGACGGTCGGCGAGACGCCGACTTTTCACGGGCCGTGCTCGAGGACCTGTACAAGTACCCGAAGAAGAAGAAGTGGGTCGCCCGGCTGCTCTGGTTGTTCACCGGTCTTTTTGGCGGGCACCGGTTCTATCTGGACCGCACGCTGAGCGCGGTGTTCATGATGTTCACCGGAGGTGGCGCGGGCGCCTGGTGGGTCGTGGATGGCTTCCTGATCGGGCGTCTGGTCGCGACCTACAATGAAGATCAGGAGAGCCGGAAGCGGACCGGTCTGCCACCGCGGGCCCTGTCGTTCATGCCTCCGTTGCGAGGCGCGTATCTCCCACCCGAGCCGGCCTGGGCCGCGAAACGAAGCGGTCGGGCCCGCCTCGTGGGCGACGCGATCCTGCTGTTCTTCTTCGGTTCCGTGCTGGGCTCGATGTTCGTGACCAACGGGAACCCGGAGCCGGTCATCGCGGTGTTCGTGCTCATCGCGATCACGCTGCTGGGGGCTCGGTGGGACGCGCTCGCCGAGCTGCCCGTGCTGAGGGCCCTGGATCGATGGAATCACCGCCTGCGACTCTACTACTACGTCACCGATCCGGGCGGACCGCTTCGGCTCGCGTTCCGACCGCTCTTCGCTCCGATCATCGCGCCGTTTCGCAAGCGGGCGCGCGCGGAAGCTCGCCTCTACATCACGTTCGGCGCGTGGCTCACGATGGCGTTCACCGCTCTCGACGTGACCCAGTCCTTCGGCGGGATCGGGGTCGGGGCGGCCGCGCTGACGACGGTCCAGCTCTTCGGTGATCTGATCGTCACGCTGGCGACGGTCTACCTGTTCGCGGCCCCGATCGGCGCGATCCTGACGACACACCTGCTGCTCGAGCGCACGGACAAGCTGATCTGGGTCCTCAGCCTCATCACCGTCCTGGGCGTGGTCCTGGGCCTGCTGGGCGGGCCCTTGGGTAACTGAGCCCGATCAGTCGCCGGTCGTCGCCTCGAGGCCCGGACAGTCCAGCTGCGACATGGGGCCCGCTTCCTCGGACACCGAGAGCGTAAACAGCCCGGTCGCGTCCGAGCCGAAGGACGTCACGACCAGCTTGTGCGGCTGCATGTCGAGCGTGACCTCGATGCGCGAGTTGCACGCCCCGCCCGAGTCGTCGTCGGACGAGTACGCCTCGCCGCGGGGGTCGAGGATCAGCAGGAGCGTGTCGAACGCGCGGGAACCCAGATCGACGACGACAGTCTGGCCGGGCGTGCCGGCGAGCTCGTACGCCTTCGCGAAGCTACCGTCCGCCAGTCGAGCATCTCCGCTCCGCAGCTCGTCCGCCACCGACTCGCCGACCGCGATCGCGCCCGAGGCCTCGATCCCGGCGAGAGTCGCGAGCATGTCGTCCTCGTACTCGCCTCCGCCGCACGGGCCTTCCGCCGGCGGGTGCTGGCGGTCGTCCGTGCGGATCGTGAACGCACCGGCCTCTCCGGTGAGAGAGGCCGCGACGATCAGGTAGCGTCCGTCCTGCGGGAAGAACGTCGAGATCCGCGCGTTACAGGCCCCGCCGGAGTCGTCGTCGGCCTCGAGCTGCAGTCCGTCCGGGCCGATCAGATAGGCGTAGGAATCGAAACTCTCGCTCAGCACGTCGATCGTGACCGGAGCGCCCTGTTCGCCGTCCATCGCAAACGCCTTCACCAGCTCGCCGGTGTACTCGAAGTCGTCGGACGTCAGCTCCGCCGCATGCTCCTCGCCAATCGACAGCGTCGCCTCGACGGGGAGGAGTGTGAGGATCGAAGGGCTGCTCGTGTACTGGCCGGTGACCTGCGCCGGGGCGAGGACCAACGCGGCGAGGGCCACACAGCCCGCGACGCGGCCCACCGCGACGGAAAGAGAATCGAACGTTGATCGGTAATGCACGGCAGACCTCCTGTCCCCGCCCTGAAGAATCCGAGTCAAGCTAACCGCACGGACGGGTCGGGTCAGCCCTCCGCAGGCTCGGCCGATATGACTCGATCGGGTCTCGGACCGCGTAAGGATAAGGTAGGTTGGTTGCAGAAACTGGCGGGCCACCGCCCGGGAGGGGGCGAGCGACCGTCATGAAGAACGCCATCCGAATCTGGTTCCGGTCGATGACCGACGTCCGCGGGGGAGAGCGAGTCCCCGTCGGGCTCATGCTGGGGTACGGGTTCCTCGCCCTCGCTTCCTATTACATCGTCAAGTCGGTGCGATCGGCCGTCTTCATCGAGCGCGTCGGTTCCGACATGCTCTCGTACGTCTACATGCTGACCGCCGTGTTCGTGGCGGTGCTCATGGTCGTGTATTCCCGTTACGCGGATCGCATCCGCGAGCGTGCACTGCTTCTCGGGACGTTCGTCCTCCTCGGTACATCGCTGGTTTTCCTGTGGTGGATGCTCCGGGACGACGCGGGAGGCTGGGTCGCCTGGACTCTCTACATCTTCAGCAAGCTCTACCCGCTGCTTCTGGTGAGTCAGTTCTGGCTCGTCGCCAACCTTCTCTTCACCACTCGTCAGGCGAAGCGGCTCTTCGGCATCATCGGCCTCGCGCTGATCCTGGGCGGGATCGCGGGCGCCGAGGTCGCATCGAGGCTCGCCGATGTTGTTGGCACCCGGACGCTGCTCTTGCTCGCGGTTACGCCGCTGCCGTTCTGCGCCCTGATCGTACTCGGGCTCGGGTCGCGGCTGGAGCAGGGGAGGACAGCGAGCGCGCGTCTGCTCCGCGAGTTCTCCGGGGACGCGGTCAAGCTGCTCGTCCGATCCCCGCACCTGCGCAACATCTCGGCGGTCCTGGCGCTCACGATTCTGGTCGGGACGCTGCTGGACTGGCAGCTCGGTCGCGCGGTCGATCTCTACGTGTCTTCCGAGGATGCGATGGCGGGCTTCTACGGCAGCTTTTACAGAACGCTCAACATCGTGTCTGTCGGCGTGCAGCTCTTCTTCACGAGCTTCGTGCTTCGACGCTTCGGCGTGGGGGTGGCGCTTCTCGCGCTGCCCCTCGCCCTGTTCGGAGCGAGCATCGCCGTGATCGCGGTGCCCGCGCTGATAACCGCCTCGTTCGCCAAGGGGGCAGAGGGAGCGCTCCGGTACTCGCTCGACCAGTCGACGAGGGAGATGCTCTTCCTGCCGGTCCCGAACGAGACGCTCTACAAGGTCAAACCGCTGATCGACCTCGCGGTGTATCGCGGCGCCACGGGGGTGGGCGGTCTGCTTCTGATCCTCGCCACGAACATCCTCGGGTTCGGCCTTCGCGGCGTCGGGGTCATCTGTCTGGTCCTGATCGTCGCATGGGTCGTCGTCGCCGTGCGGATGCGTCATCGATACGGGGACGCGCTGGCCCAGTCGTTCGAGCGGCGGGTCGCCAGCGCGGGGACCGTCTTCGCCTCGGTCATGAATGCCGAGTCCCGACCGTTCGTGCGGCAGGCGCTCGCCGACGGAAACACGCTTCATGCGGCCTTCGCCCTCGATCTCCTCGACCAGTCCGGGCCGGAGGACCTTCGTGGCCTGACCGATGCCGTCCACGGCGTCCTGTCGCACGAGGAGCCGCGAATTCGGGAGCACGCCCTCAAAGTGCTCGGATCCGCGGAGGGCGCGGACCTGGAGCTGGTCCGGGAGTGTCTCGCCGATCCCGACGCCGGGGTCCGGGTCGCGGCCGCGACGGCCCTCTTGTCTCTCGCGGGCCCGAGACGTGACTCGGTGATGGGCGAGCTGCTCGGTTCCCCCGACGCCCCGGTGCGGGTCGCGGCTCTGGAAGCTCTGGCGGCCACCCGGAACGGGAACGTGCCCGAGGTAGTCGTGGACCGCTTCTTCGAGGAGCTCGCCCGTTCGGAATCGACGCTGACGACCGCCGAGCGACGCGAGCTCGCCATGGCGGCCGGGCTCGTCGGCGGTCGGTCCCTGGCACGCGATGTCGCCCACGGACTCGCCCGCGATCCTGATCGCGCGGTCGCATCGGCCGCGCTCCGGAGCCTCGGCTTGATCGGCGATGCCGGTTCGACCCGACTGTTGATCGAGGGGCTCGGAAGGTCCGGAACGCGCGCCGTGGCGCGTGAAGCGCTGGTGACCAGCAGTGCCGATGTCGTGCCTGCGCTGGTGGAC
>JAOTZH010000066.1 GCA_029861425.1 Gemmatimonadota bacterium | reverse complement strand
CGATCTGCGCCTCGGGTAGTGGGTACGTCCCCTCCTGCTCGATCGGATTCTGCGTCGCGAGCACGAGAAACGGATCATCGAGCGCGAACGTGGTCTCGCCAATCGTGACGGTATGCTCCTGCATGGCCTCCAGGAGCGCGGATTGCACCTTGGCCGGCGACCGATTGATTTCGTCGGCCAGGATGATGTTCGAGAAGATCGGGCCCTTCTTCGTCTTGAAATCGGAGTCCTTCGGATCGTAGATCAGCGTCCCGAGCAGGTCGGCGGGCAGGAGATCCGGAGTGAACTGGATTCTCTGGAAGCCGGTGTCGATGGCGTCGGCGATCGTGCGGACGGTCAGCGTCTTCGCCAGGCCGGGCACTCCCTCCATGAGGACGTGACCGTCGGCGAGCAGTCCGATCAGCAGCCGCTCCACCATGTATCGCTGGCCGACGATCACCTGCCCGACCTCGTTGAGCAGGCGCTCGACGAACGCGCTCTCCTGCTGAATGCGCTCCTGTACGGCGTCGATATCGTGGCTCATCGGCGCGCGGATCCCCCCTGTGTCTTCTGTCGAATCGTCGAACGAAAGATGGACGTCTGAGCGTCCCTGGATGTTGCCTGCGGCCGGACCCGTTTTCCGTTCGGTTCGGGCGCGAAGAAAGGTCCGTGCTCACGCGCGCTCGGACAACCTTGACGACCGCTCGGCGGACGAGACGTCAGGCGGGTGCGGTCGGCCTCTCGAGCAGCGGCGTCAGCTCCCACGGTTCGAAGCACGTCCTGCACTCCCGGTTGAATGCCGTGAACCCGAGGAGCTCGACGCGCGGGGACTGATGGTCGGGCTGCGGGGGCTCCTCCCGCAAAAGATCCGTGCTCAGGTACTTCTTGTTGCTGTCGGCGAAGACCGTGACGACGGTCGCGTCCGCCCCGAGCTCCGCCTGGATCTGCACCGCGCCGAGGAAGTTCGCCCCCGAGGAGATCCCGACGCCGAGACCGAGGTTCGAAGCCAGCCGCTGCGCCATGCGGATCGAATCCCCGTCATCTACCGCGACGATCTCGTCCAGCGCATCGAGGTCGACGATAGGCGGGACAAACTCATCCGAGATTCCCTGGATGCGGTGGTGACCGACCTGATGTCCCGTGCTCATGGTCGGGGAGTTCGACGGCTCGAGCGGGTGCACCCTGATCTCCGGCCGCTTCTCCCGAAGGAAGGTCCCGGCGCCCATGATGGTCCCCCCGGTTCCGACCCCGGCGACGATCGCGTCCGGGCGCAGGCCGTGCGCCTCGAACTGCCACCAGATCTCCGGCCCGGTCATCCGCTCATGCGCCTCGCAGTTGTCCTCGTTCGCGAACTGTCGCGGCAGGAAGGCCCCCGGCGTCGTTCGGGCAAGCTCTTCGGCCTGATCGATGCTCCCCAGGAAGCCGCCGTCGTCCTCGGCTACCGCGTGCACTGCCGCCCCGAAGCCCTTGATGAGGTTCACCCGCTCGGGGCTCATCCAGTCCGGCATGAAGATGGACACCGGGTGCCCGAGGGCCCGGCCGATCGCTGCAAACGAGATCCCGGTGTTTCCGCTCGTGGCCTCGATGATCAGCGCACCGGGCTCGATCGTGCCCCGCTCGTAGGCTCGGCGAAGGATGTACAGCGCCATCCGGTCTTTGATGCTGCCCGTCATGTTCAGGTTCTCGCTCTTCGCGAACAGGCGACGGGGCTCGCCATCGAACGTGTAGTCGATCGCGAGTAGCGGCGTGTTGCCGACCAGCCTGCGGAGGCCGTCAAAGCGCGCGGCCGAACTGGTGGGTGTGGCGGTCGGGGTCACGGTCATGATGCGAGGCCTCGTCTCTTTCAATCGGGCCGGGAAACGCGGGTAAGGGATCGCTCTTGTCGCCCAGGTATCATCTTGAACATCAGCATCAGAACCACGGCGCTGCCCGATGCGATCAGGATCAGGACCAGCAGTCTCCAGAAGAGGCGGTCCACCGCCGCGTTCATGATCGGGGGGCCAACGGCGAGTACGCTGTCCGTCATGGATGCGAGTTCCTCCATCACCACGATCCGCTCCTGGGTGATGGCGTCGAGAACAGCGATGCGCTCCGCCGTGATCAGCTCCAGCGACTCCAGCCGTTGGCGCTCGACGTCGTCGATCATCGCGTCCATGCTCGCGAGCATCGCATCCATGGCGGCGACTCGTTGGTTATCGAGGATCCCTTCGAAGTCATCGCCCACGGCAGCGATCCGCACCGCGGCGTCCGTGACCATCCCCATGTTCGCCGTCATCGACTCGAGGTCGCCCATGGACGCCTCGAACTCGATCTCGCGGAAGAAGTCCGTGAGCATCAGCTCGGCCTCCCACCGGAACCTCGTGGGGAGCCCGGCGGCCAAGTACTTCATCCGTTCCGTCATGTCCGCGAACTGCTGATTCATGTCGCCGATGGCCTGGAACCCGGAGGCGCGGCTCTCAGCGAGCTGCCTGGCGAACTCGCTCGAGGCCGTGGTACGGGCCATCGTCTGCCCCTCGAGGGGGTGCGTGTCCGCGTACTCCCTGACCCGGTCTCTCGTGGTCGCGAGACCCTCGCTCCCGGCCACGCCCCCGAAGACCTCCCCAGCCCTTTGCTCGAGATCACGGGAGACGCCGATCACCCGGCTCTGATAGTCCCCGAACCGGTCGCGACCCGGCCCCGTCTCGAAGAAATCCGTCATCTGGAAGGCCAGCACCCACAGGTCGTAGAACGCCACGAGCGGATCGAGCGAAAAGGCCGTGAGCCCGATGTTCGACGCGGTATCGATCTTCCACTTCAGGGCCGTCCGATAGACTTCGGGATCATCGGTCTCCGCGAGGATCCCGTTCGCCGCGTTCCGAACTCGGGTGTGGTATTCCTCGGCCAGCCCGTATAGGAGGAGCCTCAACTCCACGGCCGAGACTTCGATGTCCCCCCGCTCGATCATGACGCGGCTCTGCGGAGGCGGAGCCATCGAGCAGGCCGCGAAACCGGAGAGCGCCAGGAGGCCGAGCAACCATCCGCGCGACGTGGTTTGGCTGGCGCCCCGAAACGGACGGGCCGTGGTCGGACGTCGCGATCTCACGCTACGCGTCTCCCTCGGTCGAGGACGAGCTCGTCACCTGGGCGACCCCGGCCCCCACGAGCGTGCCGAGGACGTACCCGGCGATCGCGCCGAGCCAGCCCCAGGTCCAGCCTCCGAACCAGGCCCCGGCCAGCGTCCCGATCGTCACCAGTAGCGCGATTCCCTTCCGGTTCCCCTCGCCTTCGGCATCCACGGACCGACCGAAACCGACCGAGATGGCGCTCCCCAGCATCAGCCCCGTGACGCCGCCGGTGAGCGCCCCGAGGAGCCCCGGAGCCAGGAAGAATCCGAGGGCTGCCAGGAGCCCGGTCGCCAGCGCGATGAGAACCATGTTGAGCCTCCGTGTTCGCGGCGCCCTCCAATCGACGCGCCGACTTCATCGTACCCCGGGGACTCCGATCTCGCGACAGGCCACGGGTGCGACCGGTGCTCGAGGGAGCAACAGCAGTTG
This sequence comes from Gemmatimonadota bacterium, assembly GCA_029861425.1. Taxonomy (GTDB): domain Bacteria; phylum Gemmatimonadota; class Gemmatimonadetes; order Palauibacterales; family Palauibacteraceae; genus Palauibacter. Next base: position 13,722 of record JAOTZH010000066.1, on the reverse strand, counting down.
GACCTGAAAAGAACGCCGCCGCCTGAGGTCAGCCTGGTGCCGGCCACCTAGCATTCCCTCAGGCTCACAAGACGGTCCGGGAAGTCGGTGAAGACACCGTCCACACCGGTGGCGATCAGGCGCTCCATCTCGTCCGGTTCGTTCACCGTCCAGGGGTGGACGGCGAGGCCGCGCTCGTGGGCGCGATCGATCAACCTCGCCGTAACGAGCGTCCGATCCGGGCCGATCCCGACACAGTGGGCGGCGATACGGTCGAGATCCACTTCGGTCGGATCGGACTCGACATCCAGCAGCTGGATCAGGGGCATCTGCGGTCGCAATCCATGCAGCTTCAGGAGGCTCTCGGGGCTGAACGACTGAACGAGCACCGTCCAATCACTCGTGTCGCCGGGCATCAGGCCGGCGCGTTCGAGCTCCGCGATCAACGCCTCCTCCATCCCGGGCGCCTCAGCGGGGTTCTTCGTCTCGATGTAGTAGCGGGCGGTTCGTCCGAACGCCTCGAAGACGTCGCGCAGGGTCGGGATCCCGAGACCGACGTAGGACGGATCTGCCAGGTCGGAGTGTTCTTCATTGAACCACGAACCGGCGTCGCAGACGGCGAGCTCATCTGCGGTCCGGCTCATGACCGGGCCCGAGCATCGATCCGCCGGGCCGCGCACGGTCCGATCCAGCGTGTCGTCATGAATGACGACCAGCGTCCCGTCGGCGGTCAGCTGGAGGTCCTGCTCGATGTAGTCGGCCCCCATCTCCAGGGCCATTTCGTACGACCTCATGGTGTGCTCCGGCGCGTGTCCGGAGGCTCCGCGATGGGCGATCGTGATCGGCACCTTCGGATCCTGCACGTCGTCCCCTTCCCGCCGGGTCCGGCCCGAATCGACTCGATCGCTCATATTGAGGAACCTACTCGAGTTTCTCCGAACCTGGAGGCCTTCATGGCAGACAACGAAAGCGGCGGTGGCTCGGCGGCCGCGTCATCGATCTTCGGGGGTGCCGGCTGGTTCGTGTTCTGGTTGTTCACGGTCGCGTTCGCCCAGCTCTCGTTCGGTAAGGCGGTGCTGGCGATCTTCATCTGGCCCTGGTACCTCGGCGTGGTGCTTCGCTAGTTGCGGATCGCACCGTGACCAGGCCAGTCCGCGCGAGTCTCGGGCTGGTCGTCGCTGTCGGCGTCGGGTGCGGGCCGGCGGCCGATCGTCCGGCGCAGGAGTTGGGCGGAGTAATCTCCGTCGTCGTCGAAGATCACCCGGTCTCGGAGACGCCCCCGACACACCCACACGTCGAGCCCTTCCTCGCCGTTGACCCTCTCGACGACGATCGACTTCTCGCGGGAACGATCGTCGTGTCATCCGATCGGACCACGTGGACCTGCGCGACGTTGCTCTCCGAGGACGGCGGTGCCATGTGGTCGCGACAGTCGTTCGACATCGAACGCTGCATCGATCCGTGGGTCGTGTTCACAGGAGACGGCGGCTCGCTATTCGCGGCGACCTCGATCCGACGCGATGGCGAGGGCGATGATCGATTCGCGCTCGAGGTGTTCGCCTCTTCCGATGGCGGTCGATCCTGGTCGGGGCCGACCGTCGCCGGGCGCACGTTCGAGCACGCGATGATGGTCGTCGGGTCGGCGAGGGGGCCGTCCACGCCCACGTATCTCGTGGGTCGGGTAACGCGTTCCGACGCGGAGGGAGAGGCCGCGCACGAGATCTTTCTCGGTCGGCACCGGGCCGGCGGCGGCGGATTCGACACCCTGCAGATCTTCCGCCCCACTCCGCTGTCGCACACGCCAACCGGCCTCGTCGTCCTCCCGGACGGCTCGCTCGCGCTGAGCTTCCGTGACGAGGGGGAGGCGGCACCGGCCGGCGGGGCGTCGGATACTCCGTCCCTCGGCTCGATCCCACGCACCTGGCTGGTGCACGGGGACCCGGTATCGGACTTCTCGGACCCCCGGCCGATTTCCGACCGCTGCGGTAACGCCCCGACGTTCCCCGGCTGGCCGTTTCTGGCCGCCGACACGACGGCGGGCCCTCGCGGCGGGCGGTTGTACCACATCTGCACCCGGACGGGGTTTCGGGGAATCGACTTCAGGTGGTCCGCCGACCTGGGATCCACCTGGCATTCACCGAGCCGCCGTCCGGACCCCCGGCCAGATCAGGGTGCGCCGCACGTACGCACCGTCATGCTCGCCGTAAGCCGGGATGGCGCGGTCGGGATCGCCTGGCAGGATCGACGAAACGACCCGGAGCGTGAGTGTCAGGAGCTCTATTTCAGCGCATCGATCGACGGCGGTGCGACGTTCCTCGATCCGGAGAGGATCTCGACGGCCGCGTCCTGTCCTCTGGTGCCCGGCAATGGTTCCGTCGGGGAATCATGGGCCGGGGGCGGAGACTACAGCAGTCTGACCAGCGCACCGGACGGGACGTTCCACATCCTGTGGGCGGATAGCCGGCGGGGCCTCTTCGAGATCCGCCACGCGGCCGTCCGCGTCAGGTGACCGTCAGCACTCGTCGGCGCGGCCGATGGCCGGTCGGCTACTTCTCCAGCTCGCCGAGCGCGGACAGGATGTCCGCATTCTCCGGCCGAATCCGGTAATTCACTTCCGTGAACTTCCAGTGCACCGCCCCGTCCATATCGATCACGTAGACCGTCGGGTGCGGGATGGCGCGACCGCGCGGATCGTCGACGTTGAACAGCCCGTAGCGGTTGATGATGGCCGCCCCGGGATCCGACAACAGATCGAAATCGAGCATGTACCCGCCGTTTTCGGCGGCCACGCGGTCGACCATCCGCTGGAGGTCTTCGGGGCTGTCGCTCGAGAGGGCGAGGATCTCGGTCCGCTCTCGTTGCTCCGGTGTCAGGAAATCTTGCAGCTCCCCGAGCTGCTTCGCGCAATACGGTCACCAGTGTCCGCGGTAGAAGAACAGCACGACGTTCCTCTCACCGCGGAAGCTCGAGAGGGTGACGGGGTCGCCGGCCAGCGATGCCGCCGTGAAGTCGGGGGCCGGGGCGCCGGCCGACACTCGCTCGAGGTCGGTCCCGGGCAGATCGAGGCCGTCCACCGGCCCGAGAGTCACCTCTTCGACCGCGGGCTCGGCTTCGGCGTCGGCGTACGAATCGACACCCCCGCAGGCGACGAGCCCGACCAGTCCTGCAAGCAGCAGATTACGCGCTCGCGTTCGATGCATGCGGATCCTCGCTAACCAGGTGTTCGTGTTCATCGAACCGTATCAGCCGCGACTGGCGCCGGAAAGAACGCCCTTCCCGAGCACCCAGGTCGTCATCGCCCGAAGACCCTGGACGTTGGTCGTCTTTATCGGGTCGACGAGCTCCGCGCCCAGCTCGTGGGTCATCCGTAGCAGATAGTCCTCGTCGACGAGAAACCGTTCGGTCCCGTCGGGCAGGCGGTGCCAGCGGTCTCCGATCGGCTCGACCCGATCCTCGACCGAGATGGTCGACGCGAGGCGCGCGAAGAAGACCCCGCCCTCGGTCAGCACTCGCCACATCTCGTGAACCATGCTCTCGAACTCCGCTTCGTCGACGGCGAAGTGGAGAACGGCGCTGCAGATGACCGCGTCGAATCGCGCATCCGGAAACGGGAGGTCATCGAGCCGACCCACGGCGAAGTTCTCGTCCGGCAATGGCGCGGCGCTCTCCGATGCCAGCTGGCGCGCGCGTTCGATCCGTTTCGGGTCCGTGTCGATCCCGAACACTTCGGCTCCGCACCGCATCAGGTAGTGCGAGTTTCGGCCGTCTCCGCACCCCGCGTCGAGCACGCGCATGGCCGGCGTGATCCGACCACGAAGCAGCTGGTCGAACACGTAGATGTCGATCTGACCGAAGGCCGACAGAAGGGCCTCCTGACCGGACGGCGGATCGGCTGGCGACACGGCGTTCCTCGCGGGTGATCTGTGATGGGGACCCGGCGGCTCCGCGTCCGTGTTTGGCTTCGCGCACCTTATGCTTCGGGCACGGAGACGGGCAACGGTTCACTTCGTCCCCCGGCCGGGACACAACGCCTCAGGCAGACACCGGAGCGCAGGAAAGGGCGAGCCCCATAACTCGTTTCCCATCAACGAGATAGCACGGCGGAGACGACTGGCCGGCTCCCGGTACCCGACCTGCCGTCCTCTCTGGCCAGAGAGACGGCAGCGCGACCCACCACTGACACGGAGTGCGCCCCTTGAACGCGAAAGTCAGCGATGTGATGACGTCGAATGTGGTCACGACCGAGCCGCACGTTTCCGTGAGCCGTGTGCGGAGCATCATGGCGAAGAACCACATCGGTGCCTTGCCGGTCGTCGACTCCCAGGGAGCTCCTGTCGGCATCGTTTCGGCCACGGACCTGATCGCCGACCTCAACGCCGCCTCCCCCATTAGCACGGTCATGACCGACAAGGTCTACACGGTGTCGAAGTACGATGACACCAGCATCGCCGCCCGCGTCATGAAGAACCACAAGATCCACCGCGTGATCGTGACCCATGAGCGGAAGGTCGTTGGAGTAGTGAGCGCCTTCGACCTCCTCGACCTGGTCACCGGTCACCGCTTCGTGATGAAGAACGCGCCGACGCAGTCCACGAAGAAGAAGACGCAGCGACAGTAAACCGAGCTTCCGCAGCCGCGGGATTCGGGATATGTTCGGGGCGGCCGCCGGCATGGGTTGGTGGTCACGGCTCGAAGCCCAACCCGTGGAGCATGGCCGACTCGACACGCCCCATCCGCATATTGCTGCTCGCCGATTCCCACCTCGGATTCGACCACCCGGTGCGTCCCCGCGTGAGGCGACGACGACGGGGGCACGACTTCCTCCAGAACTACCGGCGGGCTCTTCGCACGGCGGTCGAGGCGGGCGTGGATCTCCTGGTGCACGGCGGCGACGTGTTCCACAAACCGACGGCGCCCGCCAGCCTGGTGTACCAGGCGTTCGACCCTCTCAAGGAAGTCGCCGACGCCGGCATCCCCGTCTTCCTCGTCCCGGGGAATCACGAGCGATCGCGGATCCCCTTCGACTGGTTGGCCCGACACCCCGGCGTACACGTCTTTCGGGAAGCGAAGACGGAGACCCTCGAGATCGAGGGGACTCGCATAGCGATCACGGGGCTTCCGTGTATCCGCCGGGACGTCCGGACTCGGTTCCCGACCGCGCTGGCCGAGACGCGGTGGCGTGACGAACAGGCGACGGTCCGGCTCCTCGTGACGCATCAGGCGTTCGAGGGGGCGGTCGTCGGGGTCCAGAACTTCATGTTTCGCCGAGGGGATGACGTCGTGCGGCTCTCGGATCTGCCGGCCGACTTCGCCGCCGTACTGTCCGGACACATCCACCGGTCACAGGTCCTGGACGCCGATCTCCACGGGCGGAGCACCGATGTGCCCGTCTTCTATCCGGGGTCGATCGAGCGAACGGCGTTTGCGGAGCGACTCGAACCGAAAGGCTTCATGACGCTTGAAGTGGCACCGGGACCGAAGGGCGGGACTGTCAGCGACTGGACCTTCCATGACCTGGGCGCGCGCCCGATGGAGATCCGGCCTCTCGAGGTCCGCGGGCGTTCGGCCGCCGCGGTCGAGAGGGCCCTCCGGGAGGTGTTGTCGGCGGTACCACAGGACGCGGTGCTTCGGCTGGAGGCCGACGGCCCACCCGCGCCCGAGGCGAGGGCGGTCGTCTCGGCAGAGCGCTTGAGAAGCGCCGCACCCCAGACGATGAACGTCGAGCTGGTTGTTCTCGGAGACCGGCGCTGGAGCGGACGTCGGGGGGGCTCGTCGAGATCGGCTCGCCAGACCGCTGCGCCCGGATCCGCTACGCCCGACCGATCGGATCAGCAGGACCTCTTCTAGCACCCTGTCATGGATGGCCGCGTTCCACGCGGGCGGTCGCGCGGTCCCCCAGGTCTGCCCAGATTACCGCGGACGTCATGACGCCCCTGCATGCGATCTCAGCGCCGGACGGAGTTGGAAGTGGCGAACGACCGCAAATACACCGAGCACGAAGTCAGCGAGATCTTCGCGCTGGCGACGAACGCGGGCACTGCGAGCGTGCCTGCTCCGGTCGAGCAGGAGGGCCTCACGCTCGAGGAGCTCCAGGCGGTCGGCGACGAGGTGGGGCTCGCGCCGCAGCGGGTGGCGGATGCGGCTGCGGCGATCGATGCCCGCGGTGCGGCCCTACCGCGCCGCACCATGTTCGGCGCGCCCCTGTCCGTCGGACGGGTCGTCGATCTGCCACGAGAGGCGACGGACCAGGAGTGGCAGTTTATCGTCGCGGAGCTAAGGCAGACCTTCGGTGCGAAGGGCGAGGTGAGTTCGCACGCGGGCGTGCGGGAATGGACGAACGGGAACCTCCACGCGGTCCTCGAACAGACGGCTGATGGTCACCGTCTACGACTGGGAACGAAGAAGGGGAGCGCTCTGGAGATCGCGACAATGGCGGGGGCGAGTTTCTTCATGGCGCTCATCATGACCATCGCCATGGTCGCCAAGGCAAAGACGGGAATCGAACTGCTGCTCCCAACTTTCTTCGCTGTCCTTGGCGGCGCGGGGATCCTGAGCACGAGGCTGCGGCTGCCGAGGTGGGCGGACGAGCGCGAGAGGCAGATGGAGCACATCGGTGACCGGGCGCGCGAGCTCCTATCGGCTCCGCGCGAAGAGGAGTCTCGAGCGTGATCCCCTGCCGTCTCGGGAAAACACGGTCCCAGGGACCTGGCCGAGCTCAGAGGCCAAAGGGGTAGGTATCCGGAAGCGCCTCGACCTCAGGACCCGCCAGCGTCCTCTCTTCGGTCCCGCTCCAACCAGTCGGCTGCGATCTCGCGCACCTCGTATTTCTTGACCTTCCCGGTAACGGTCTCGGGGAACGAATCGACGAACCAGATCCACCGTGGGACCTTGTGGTGCGCCATGCGCTCGCGAGCCCATGCCCGGAGATCTCCCGCCGACGGTGTCTCGCCAGGAGCGAGGCGTACCCACGCCCCCACCTCCTCTCCGAGACGCTCGTCCGGCAGGCCGAAGACCGAGACGTCGGCGATCGCCGGGTGCTCGAACAGGAACGCTTCGATCTCGGCCGGATAGAGGTTCTCCCCGCCACGGACGATCATGTCCTTAGACCGGCCGGTGATGGAGAGGTACCCATCGGCCTCCATCACGCCGAGATCGCCCGAGTTCAACCACCCCGACTTGTCGATGGCGTCTGCCGTGGCGACGGAATCGCCCAGATACTCGCGCATCACCTGATAGCCGCGAAAGCAGACCTCGCCCTGCTTTCCGTGCGGGACGACCCGACCCGTGTCGACGTCCACCACCTTGACCTCGAGATGCGGCAGGGTCGTCCCGACCGTCTCGGTCTGGCGCCGGATCGAGTCGCCTTTTCGAGTGAGGTGGGAGAGCGGCGACACCTCTGTCATGCCATACCCGATGCGGATGTCCGAACACCCCATGTCCCCCATCACCCGGCGGACGAGCTCGGGTGGACATGGAGCCCCCGCCATGATGCCCGTTCGAAGACTGGACAGATCGAGCTCTGCACGGGCAGGGTGCTCGAGTTGCTCGATGAACATCGTCGGCACCCCATGGAGCGCTGTGCACCTTTCATCTTGAATCGCCCGAAGAGTGGCGCCGGCGTCGAAATGCTCGGAAGGGATGACCAGCGCCGCACCTCGAGCGAGCGCCAGCAGGTTTGCCAGTATCATCCCGAAACAGTGGTAGAAGGGGACCGGGACGCAGACGCGATCCTCCGGACCGATATCGAGCAACCCTCCGGACAGGAGGGCGTTATTCAACAGATTGTGGTGGGTGAGCAGCACTGCCTTCGGTCGCCCGGTCGTGCCGGACGTGAACTGAATGTTGATCGGGTCGTCGAAATCGAGCTCGTCCTCGCGTTCGCGGAGCCGCTTCTCGGACACCGTCTCCGCCCCGGCGAGGACGTCTGGCCAGGTGTCGAGGCGCCCGCCCCTGGGTGCCGTCTCGCTGGCCCGGACCGGATCGTAAATGACGACATGTCGTAGACCCGGCACCCGTGAACACCGGGAATCTCCGTCTGCAAGCAGCTCCGGGCAGAGCTCGGTAATCGTCTGTTCGTAGGCGGAGGACTGGAAGGACGGGATCAGGAAGAGGGTCGTCACCTGGCCGCGGGTGAGTCCGTACTCCAGCTCCGTCTCTTTCCAGGCCGGGTTGACGTTGACCAGCACGGCCCCGATTCGCGCCGTTGCGAGCTGGAGCAGCACCCACTCGGCATTGTTGGTGGACCAAATGCCGACGCGGTCGCCTCGTCCGACGTCGAGCGCGATCAGGGCGCGCGCGAGGACTCCGGTGTGCCGCCAGAGTTCGGAATACGTCCAGCGAATTCCCTGCGGAATGGAGATGAGGGCTTCCCTCGCATCGAAGCGCGCCGACACCTCGGCGATCCATGCACCGATGGTCGATCCGACCAGCGGTTCCGCGTCGGCCCCGTAGTGATACGAGAGCTCCAAGTCGCCCCCTCCGACAATGGGTGGGCGGGTCTAGCGACGTCCGCCCGCGCCGCGAGGCGCGCTGGAGACCGCCGTCTCCGCTTCCGTCCAGATTCGAAGAGCCAGCTCCGGACAGTCCGTCGTGGCGTCCACGGGCGGACATGCGAGTGCTCCGAACGTGTCTCCCGTCCGCAGCCCTCGCAGCCCGGAGAACTGGTTGAAGTGAGCGCGGAAGATCTGGCCCTCCGTGAAGGCCGTCCCGAATTGACCCACCGCCATCATGTTCGACTCGCCTGCGAAGCCCTCTCCGGTCGGGGCGTCCTGAAGCCCGAAGTTGTGGCCGAGTTCGTGGCCGATCACCCTCGCGGGCGCCGTTAGCAGCCCCACGGAAGTGACCGCGACCGCGGTGCCGCCCTGCTCCGCGAACCCGTTCACGTCCATCTGGTTCACGCGAATCGTCGTGACCACGTAAATATTGAAGCGCCCGGCGGCCCGGCCGACGTTGTCCTGCAGCGGCTGGAACGGCGCCCCGATTCCGATCGCGAAGGTCTCGAACGGGTTGGCGAGTGGGGTGGCGTCCATGAACTGGATGTCGCTCATCACTACCCCGGCGCGCTCCTGCCGCCATCTCTCGTTCAGCTCCGCGAGCGCGTCCTCGACCTTCGTCTTCTCCGCGGCGAACGTCCCGCCGACGACCCACACTGTGACCGGCAGAGCGATCCGGTCCTGGAGGGCGACGGGGACCCGGTCGATGCCGGCCGTCCAGGTGATCGGGATCAACTCGGGTCGCCGATCCGGCGCGAAGATGGCAGTGGCCTGCGCGAACCCACGGCTGTCGAAGACCCCGGCATCAACCTCGGATTGGGTGGTACGGAGAGTGATATCGGCGAGGCGCCCGATGTTGTTCTCCCCGTCGATGAGAAGCCCGACCTCGCCGGTCGAAGGGTTGGTCATCTCGATGACGTCCGCCGCGGCGACCACCGCAAACGGGGGCGAGTCCTCCGTCACTCCCTGAAAACGCCCGCGTACGGAGTATCCGACCCCGGGCGCGAGAGAGGTCGTGGGGGTGACGACCGCCTGGCCAAAGGAAGCCGGCACCGACGCGAACCCGGTCTGCTGGACATCACCTCCGGGTCCGAGCAGGTCGAGCGTCAGCGTGCCGCCGGGGATCCCTGTCGCCCGCCGACCGAACCGATCGAGCACCCAGACGGTGAACGGCGGAATGGCCGTTCCGCCCACGTGATCGGCCGGACCATCGATGTATTCCAGGCTCGCGGCCTCATCCCCCAGGCCCGCGGGCGGGCTGGCGCCTCCGCAAGCGGCGATCGCCACGAGAAGCGAAGCGAGGACAAGAGCCGGACGGGGATCTGCGGTAAGGAACGACGACATGCTCGGGTCTCTCGGGTTCCAGGTTCCTGGGAGTGGCTGCACCTGATATAACGAAGAAACACCCGGAATGGGTGACAGCGTTGGAGCGCTATCCGCCCGCCGCGGGCCAAACGACGCGGAATCCCGAGCTGATGTACCGGTGGCCCGCGCGGAAGCCGTTGCTTCGGTTCGCGGCGCGCAGGAAGAACGCCTCATCGTCGAAGGAGCCGCCCCGCATCCGTCGGACCTCCTGATTCACCGGTGTCTTTCCGGGTTCGTACCAGATCGGCGCCACCCATTCCCACACGTTGCCGGCCAGATCGTGGATCCCCTCGGGCGTCGAGCCGGCCGGATGCGTCATCACCTCCACCGCCCAGCGATCGCCGCAGCCGCCGAAGTGCGCCACCTCGCACGTCGGCTCCGCGCCACCCCAGGGGTACTTGCGACCCTCGGTTCCGCTCGCGGCGAACTCCCACTGCGCCTCCGTGGGCAGATATCCGCCGAGCCAGCGGGCATAGCTCATCGCCGCTTCCCAGGTCACGTTCACGACGGGGTGGCGTTCCTGACCCACGGGGAACTGGTGTTCGGGGTCGAACCGGCGGAATTCCGCGTTCGTAACCTCGTGCTGCTGGATCCAGAAGCCGTCGAGCTCCGTGCCGCGGAATCCCTCTCCCTGCGTGGAACGGGGACCTCTTTCGGCCCCGTCCAGCACCTGTCCGCGGCCGAGCACGCCCCCGGGGATGAGGATTCCGGGGTTTGACTGGTCACTCACCGCCGCGGGCGGAGTGTGGGGCGCGTTCACCACCGGTGCGGCCGGATCGCTCAGCCAGCGATTGACGAGCCGGACCCCCGCGTACGCCGAAGCGAGGAGCGCGACGATCACCGCGGTGACTCTGACTGAGACCGGGACGGGCATGGGTTCGTTCCCCTTGGCGGCTACCGGGGATCGGGCCGGTGGCTAGCCGCTCGCCGGTTGAGGCCGCATCCCATCGAGCATCGTCCGCGTCGCCTGCCGAATGAGCGCGTCGACATCGACCGGCGCCATGATCTGACCGTCGATCAAGAGCGATGCGAGTCCGTGAACGGCACCCCAGGCTACGTACGCCTGCGCGCGCGCGTCCTGCCGCTTGACGCGGCCGCTCTTCTGATAGGCCCTGAAGATCTCCACGAGCTGCTCGAAGAGCGAGTTCCCCGCCGTCCGCAGCTCGGGATGATCCTGCCGAGCGAGCGCGTCCTTGCCATACATCAGGCGGTATTGGGCCGGGTTCTCGAGCGCGAAGCGTACGTACTCCTCACCCATGCGCCGAACCCGGTCGACACTGGATCTCGGCGCACCGGCCCCGATGTCTCGCAGACGCTCGCCCAGTCGGTCGAAGCCGGCCGCCGCGACCGCGACGAGCAACGCGTCCTTGTCCTCGAAATGTCGGTACGGGGCCGCGCGCGACACGCCGAGGCGCTGACCGAGCGCCCGCATCGTGACGCCGGCTGCCCCCGCTTCCGCGATCATGTCGGCCGCCTCTTCCAATAACGCGGCTCGGAGGTCTCCGTGATGGTACGCCCTGGCACGTTCGTTCATGCCCCCAAACATGGCTTGAAATGTTGACGTCGTCAACTTACACGCTCCTGAAAGGCGGTTTCCGGCCGCATATTGCTCCTTACCCGGACCAATCGGTAGGTTCGATGTCATCCGAGCCCGACGGAAACCGCTCGCTCTGCACCAGCTTCGCGCGCGGCCCTTTGAGCCCCTCCGATCACCGACGTCCCGTCGACAGGATCGCCGTTGCGCAAGCTCCGAGTAGGCATCGTGGACCTCGTTTCCAAGGGTCCGACAAAATCACTCTACGCGAAGGTCATGCACGCGAACCTCGCGAGCATCATGCCCCAGGTGCTGGGTGTCTGGTGCGAGGAGGCCGGCCACGACGTGACCTTTGTGTGTTTCACGGGGCTCGAAAACCTGGTCGAGGAGCTCCCGGAGGACGTCGACCTCCTGTTCATCGGAGCGTTCTCGCAGGGCGCCCAGCTGGCCTACTCGATCAGCGAGATGTTCCGGCGGCGAGGCGTGATCACATGCGTCGGCGGCCCGCACGCCCGGTGCTATCCCCAGGACTGCCAGCTGTACTTCGACTATGTCCTCGGGTTCACGGATCGGACGGTCCTGGAGGGCGTTCTGGAGGATTGCCAGGCCCACCGCCCGCTCGGTCAGCACCGCTCGGCGGAGACCCAGCCGCTCGCGTTGCCGGGCGTTCGCGCACGGTGGAAGTACATCGAGCCCACGCTCGAGAAGGCCCCTCTCTTCCAGATGGTCCCGATGCTCGGGAGCCTCGGATGCCCCTACACGTGCGCGTTCTGCATCGACTCGGTCGTCGACTACCAGCCTCTCGACTTCGACGAGATGCGCGATGATCTGAGGTTCCTCCGCGAGAAGATGAAGAAGCCGGTCGTCGGGTGGCATGACCCCAACTTCGGCGTACGGTTCGACGACTACCTGGGAACCATCGAAGAGGCCGTGCCCCCGGGGAGCATCCAGTTCGCCGCCGAGAGCAGCCTCTCGCTCCTGGCCGAGCCACGCCTGAAGCGGCTGGCTAAGAACGGCTTCATGGCCATGCTCCCGGGCGTCGAGTCGTGGTACACGCTGGGGAACAAGTCGAAGGCCAGGAACACGTTCGGGGCCGAGAAAGTCCGGCAGGTCGCGGAGCACTCCAACCTCATCACCAAGTACATCCCGTATCTGCAGACCAACTTCGTCCTCGGATTGGACACGGACCACGGGCCGGAGCCGTTCGAACTCACGAAGCGGTTCATCGACGAGGCACCGGGCGCGTTCCCGGGCTACTCACTGCTTACGTCGTTCGGCGAGGCGGCGCCGCTCAATCTCGGATATCAGGAGGAGGGCCGGGTACTGGGCTTCCCCTTCCACTTCCTGAACAACCACCATGCGATGAACCTGAAGCCGAAGAACTACGAGTGGATCGAGTTCTACGACCACGTGATCGATTTGACGAAGTACAGCTTCTCGAAGCGTGCGATCTGGCGGCGCCTGAAGGCGAATCGCGGCGGGATCCCGAGGATCATGAATGTCGTGCGGGCGATCTCGTCCGAGGGGAAGGGCCGGATTCAGTACTACACGTCCGTGCGGGATCGGCTCGCCTCCGACTCCGGGTTCAGGGACTATTTCGAAGGCGAGTCCACGGAGCTACCACAGTTCTACGTCGATCGGGTCCGGAACGACCTCGGCCCGCTGTGGGACTACCTTCCGGAGGGCGCCCTGGAACACGACCCCTACGCGTACCTCAAGAGCATGGGCTCGACGACGGCGGAGCCGGCGGTCGCAGTCGCCAACTAGCGGGCGCTAGAGGCTCGTCAGGAAGTTCAACAGCAGCCCCAGCCCCCAGCGGCCTTCCTAGTCTTTGTACGGGTCGCGCGTGTTGCCCGGGGCCATGCAGACGACCAACGGCCGCAGCGTGTGCAACACCTCGATCGTGTCTCCCTGTGCCGCGAGCACATCCGGGAGGCGGCGATAGGCGTGTGGGCTCTCGTCGAGGTCACCTCCCCGCAGAACCACGTTTCGCTCATCCAGCCATGCGCGCATCATGTCGTGAGTGACGCGGCCGGGCTTCACCAGCTCGCCCTTTCGCCAGCGCCCCTTGGCCGCAACCCGCGACATGACCCGCCCCGCCCCGTGCACCGTGGAGAACAGAGCCTCACGCTGTCGATGTGCGGACTGGGAGCCGTCCGGTAGCGTCGCACCCTCGACGATCACGGCGTCGTCGCCCATGCTACCACCGATGAAGCCCTTCTGCCCCGGAAACGCCGGTGTGGCTCCCTTCCGGACGACCACCACCGTTCGGCCCCTGTGACTCTCTTCCCAGGCGAAATTGTGGTGGTTGTGGACGAGCTCGAGCTCCTCACCGCCGATCAGCTCGACGAC
>JAOTZH010000065.1 GCA_029861425.1 Gemmatimonadota bacterium | reverse complement strand
CGGGCGAGTGTCCCCCCCGACGCTCGACAGACGATCGAGGTGGTGCAGCAGCGCGTTCACGAGCGTCCCCGAGTCGTGTCCGGGGGCCGGATGGACGACGAGTCCGGCGGGTTTCTCGATCACGGCGAGGTGTCGGTCGTCGTGCCGGATCGTCAGGGGGATGGCTTCCGGCTCGATCGCCGTGTCGCGGGGCGTGGGTACCCGGACCTCGATCGAGTCGCCCGGCCGGGGCACATAGCGCTTCTTGGCCGGAGCCGCGTTTACCAGGACGCGTTCATCCGCAATCAGGGACGCGACCGCCGTGCGACTGAGCGCGAGGCGCTCCGAAAGGAACCGGTCGAGGCGCGCGGTTACCGGAGCATCGATGTCGAACCGGTGGAGCGTCTCCGCGGCGGTCATGTTCGGCGGCCCGCGGGCCCGCGAGCCGTAACGATCAGTCGGCCGGCTCGGGCTCGGCGTCCGGTCCGATGCGGGGCGGCGCTTCGGCCTCCAGGGCGGCCGCCTCTCGTTGCTCCCGTCGCCCCTCGAGCCAGAACGAAATCAGAAGCAGGGTCGCACCTACCGTCACCGCCGAATCGGCGATGTTGAACACCGGGAATCGGCTGTCTCCGATCCCGAAATCCAGAAAATCGACCACCCCGCGCTCGAAGCGGATCCGATCGAAGATGTTCCCGAGCGCACCGCCGGCGACGAGCGAGAGGGCGAGCACGCGCAGACGATCCCACGCCGGGGTCCCGCGGTAGATCACGAACAGCACGCACAATGCGATGAGAGACAGCACCAGAAAAAAGATGCGCGAATGCTCGCCGATGTCGATCCCGAAGGCGGCACCCCGATTGTGCGTGTAGGTGAACCGGAAAAAGTCGCCCCATACTTCCCGACGGTCGTACAGCGGCATCGTTCGGACGACCCACGCCTTCGTGACGATATCGAGGGCCAGCACGATCAGCAGGACGGGGACCGTGATGGCGAGCCTGGACGCGAGCCCACCGGCCTCCGCTGGCTCCTCCGAGCGCGTCACGCCGTCAGCGAGCGGCACCCGTTTCCTCACGCTCTTTACACTTGATGCAAAGCCGGGCGTGGGGCAGCGCGTCGAGTCGCTCGAACGAGATCTTCTCCTCGCACTCCTCGCAGATCCCGAACGCCGCGGGCGACCGATACAGGCGACGAAGCGCCTCATCGATGTGATAGAGCAACCGTCCCTCCTTGGAGGCGAAGAGAAACTGCTTTTCGCGCTCCATGGCATCGGTTCCCTGATCAGCCATGTGGAAGCTGTATGCCGACAGGGCGCCGTCCGCGCCCTGCAGGGTATTGGAGAAGGACTCGTCGTAGTGGCCGAGCTCCTTCAAAACCCTCGAGCGTTCCTTCAGGAGCCGCTTTTCGAGGTGTGATCGTTCTTTCTTGTTCATTCCCAAACCTGTGTGGAGCGACCTCAGCCGCTCACCCGCTCTACCCGGATCATCGCATCCAGGTCGTCGATCTCGACCGACGTGAGATCGGCGGACCCGGCGTTCCCAACGTCCACTGATACCGCGAGCGTCTCGCCGGCGATGTATGCGCCATGTTCCCTCGCGGCGTTCTCGATGTCTTCCGCGCCCGCCACTATGAGTCGGATGCGGTCCGCGACCTCGAGACCTTCCTCCCTCCGGATCCGCTGGACCCGGTTGACCAGCTCCCGCGCGAGCCCTTCGCCACGCAGCGCCTCGTCGACATCTGTGTCCAGGGCCGCCAAATACCCCTGTGAGCTCGCCATCGCAAGCTCGGTCTGCGCGTGTTCGAGAATCTCCACGTCCTCCGGCGCGACCTCTACGACCCGGTCACCGACGGTGATCTCCACCCCGGTGCCCTCCCTGAGCCGCGCGAGGCCATCTCCCTCGAGCTCACCAATGGCCCTTGCGACAGCTGGCGTCTGGGCCCCGTGCTTCGGGCCCAGAACACCGAAGTTCGCTTTCGCGGACAGCCGCAAAAGATCGCCGGTATCGCTGAGAAAAACAACCTGTTTGACGTTCAGTTCTTCGGCCAGCAATGCGCTGATCGACTCGGGAAGCCGGCGTCCGCCGGGGACCACCGCGTGGACCGCCGCCAGCGGCTGGCGGGTGCGGACACCCGCATCTTCGCGGGCGGCCCGGCCGAGCGCGGCCAGCTCCCGCGCATCCTCCATCGCCTGATCCAACTCGGACTCGAACCGGTCAGCCGATGCCGGAAAGTCGGCGCGGTGGGCGGAGTCTCCGTCCGCGAGCGCGCGGTAGAGCCAGTCCGCCAACAAGGGGGCGAAGGGCGCCAGAAGAAGCGCACTGGTCGACAGGCACTCGTGGAGCGTCGTGAACGCGCGCGCGGTGTCCGCGGGATCGGCGTCGTCACCGGTCGCCCAGAACCGATCGCGGCTCCGCCGTACGTACCAGTTCGACAGATCGTCCAGGACGAAGGTCTGGATCTGTCGCGCGGCCCGTGTCAGATCGTACGATTCGAGCCCCTCCCCGACCGTCGTCGCGAGTCGATCGAGTCGTCCGAGGATCCAGCGATCCAGGTCCGTGGGCTCGCCGGCCACGCGGTCGCCATCGTGCGACCAGTCCTCTTCTCCCGCGTAAAGCACAAAGAATCGATACGTGTGGCGCAGCGTGGAAAAGAGCTTTCGCTCCGTCTCGTGCAGCGCAGACGGGTCCCAACGCTTGGGAAGCCATGGGTTTGAACCCGCGATCAGGTAATAGCGGATGACGTCGGCGCCGTATTCGCCGATCGCATCCCAGGGGTCCACGATGTTGCCGCGGGACTTCGACATCTTGCGACCATGGGCATCGAGGATGAGGTCGTTCACCACCACCGCTCGATAAGGCGACGTCTCGAAGAGAATCGTCGAGATGGCCAGCAGAGAGTAGAACCACCCGCGCGTCTGATCGACGCCCTCGGCGATGTAGTGCGCCGGGAAGTGTCGTTCGAACTCGTCCACGTTCTCGAACGGATAGTGCCACTGGGCGAAGGGCATGGAGCCCGAGTCGAACCAGGCGTCGGCCACCTCGGGCACGCGACGCATGTGTCCCCCGCACCCTTCCTCGTGGCACTCCCAGCCGATCTCGTCGATCTCTGGCCGGTGCGGATCGAAGTCTTCGCCCAGATCGCCCGCGAACCCCGCCAGCTCGTCGTAAGAGCCCACCACCCTGCGGTGCGAGTCGTCCTCGGAACAGAGCCAGATCGGAAGTGGCGTTCCCCAGTACCGCTCCCTGGACAGCGCCCAGTCCACGTTGTTGGCCAACCATTCGCCCATGCGGCCGGACCCGATTTCGGGCGGGTGCCAGTCGACCGATGCGCTGTTCGCGAGCAGCTGATCCTTGACCGCGGTCGTCCGGATGTACCACGAGTTGCGAGCCATGTAGAGCAACGCGCTCGCGCACCGCCAACAGTGTGGGTAGCTGTGCTCGTACATCTCGCGGCGATACAGCAGGTCGTTCTCGACCATCCAGTCCCGAATGGCTCGCTCGGTGCCCTTGTCCTTGACGTGCAGGCCGCCGAGACCGCCCGGCACCTCCGGCATGAAATGTCCGGCCTCATCGACGGTGTGCTGCTGGGGCAGCCCGGTGGCGACACCGAGACGGTAGTCGTCCTCGCCGTACATGACGGCCGTGTGCACGATACCCGTGCCGTCCTCCGTGGTGACGAAGTCGGCCGCCAGAACGGTCCATGCCGCTTCGGACCCGCCACGTTCCACCGCACCGGGGAAGAGCGGTTCGTAGGCCCGCCCCACCAGCTCGGCGCCGACGACCTCGCCGACGACCTCGTAGGGGTGGGTCATGACCGATTCGACGCGGGCCTTCGCGAGGATCAGGACCTCCCCGGGCGCCGCGCAGCCCGGTCCATCCCGGCGCGGCAACTTGCCGGCTTCGTCGGGCTGATCCTCCAACACCCGCACGCGCACGTATTCGACATCTTCCGCGACCGCGAGGGCGAGATTGCCCGGGAGTGTCCAGGGGGTCGTCGTCCAGCTCAGGATGCGCGCCCCGTCGGGATCGTCGACGAGATGGAACTTGACGAAGACCGACGGCTCGTTGACGTCGCGATACCCCTGCGCCACTTCATGGCTGGAGAGCCCGGTCCCGCAGCGGGGGCAGTACGGCACGATTCGATGGCCACGGTAGAGCAGCCCGCGTTTCTCGATTTCGGAGATCGCCCACCAGGCCGACTCGACGAATCTGGACGAGCACGTCACGTACGGGTGCTCGTAGTCGAGCCAATACGCGATCCGGCGCGACATCTTCTCCCACTCGTCCTGGTACGTGAAGATGTTCTTTCGGCAGACGTCGTTGAACTCCCGGATGCCGAGCTCCTCGATCTCGGGCTTCCCCGAGATGCCGAGTTCCTTCTCGGCCTCCAGCTCGACCGGCAGCCCGTGCGTGTCCCAACCCGCGATTCTGGTCACGCGGTGGCCGGTCATCGTGCGATATCGGGCGATCAGGTCTTTGATGGTGCGGGCGAGGATGTGGTGGACGCCGGGACGGCCGTTGGCGGTCGGGGGGCCTTCGAAGAATACGAAGTCCGGCGCGTCGGCACGGTCGTCCAGGCTGAGACGAAACGTGTCCTCCGCGTCCCATGTGCGCAGCACCTCTTCTTCGAGTCCGGTGACGGACTCGGTCAGTGGCCGATAGGCCATTTGGAACTCCGTTTGGTGACGTTCAGAAGGCTGTCCGAGGACAGCCTCCGGCTGAATGCCGCAGCGTCAGTTGGTGGACGCCCCGGGGCTTCCGATGTCGCCCGGGGTAATCGGCTGGTGGGTCGTGATGCGCGACCCTGAGTCAGCCTCCTCCGTAGTGTCCGTGACGCGCTGAGTGGTGTCTTCCGAATGGCCGTTCGCGGATGGTGCCGGCGTGGTTCCCCTGGCGCCGGACGGGCCCCCCGACCCCGGTGCATCGTCCGGGCCCCTGACGGGTCCGTCCGTGGAGCTGTCGACAACGTTGCCGGTGGACGGCACGACCTGTCCCACATCCGCAGCGTCCGCGGCCCGCGGCGAAACCGCCGGCTCCGCCCGGACGTCGTCGGCCGTCTCGGGGATCAGGTCGTTCTGCAGGCGCTCCAGCAGGTCGCCGAGGTCCTCGGGCTCGGACTCCAAGCGGGTCTCCTCCAGCTCGAGGTAATCCTCGAACCGTTCCATCACGCTGCGGAGAGACTTGAGAAACTGGCGCCGGCGGGCGCGCAGATCGTCCAGTCGACGCCCGGAGTGGCGAATCGCCTGGTCGGCATCGAGCAGGATCGCCTCCGCGTGGGTCTCGGCCTCGCGCAGCCTGACGGCGGCGTCGCGCTCGGACTGCGACCGAGCCTCCTCCCGAAGCTCCTGGGCGGCGAGCAGCGCGTCGTTGAGCGCCCGCTCCCGCTCCTGGTAGGTGTCCAGCTGCTTCTGCATATGGGCGACCTGGTCGGTGAGCGTTCCGTGCTCGCGTACGAGCTGCTCCAACCGGTCGGAGACGAGCTCGAGGAACGCATCCACCTGCACGGGGTCGTACCCCCGCACCGAACGCTTGAAGTCGTCCCGCTTCTTTCTGACGTCCAGCGGTGTCAGATCGATCATCGTTCCCCCAATAGCACCGTACCCAGCCGCACACGGGTGCTGCCCTCTTCGATGGCGACCTCGAAGTCGTTGCTCATTCCCATCGAGAGCACTCCACCCTCGAACCCCTCGACCTCATCACTGCAACGAACGGACGCCTCGCGGACCGTCCGAAACGTCTTCCGAAGCATCCCTTCATCCGCGGTGAAGGGCGCCATCGTCATCAAGCCGGCGACCCGAAGCCCGCCCAACCGACAGATCTCGTCGAGGGCGACCGCGAGCTTCGCCGGCGCGAGTCCGGCCTTCTCCGCTTCGCCGGAGGCGTTCACCTGAACGAGAACCTCGATCGGCTCGTGACCCTCTTCCTCGGTGATACGGCTCAGTCGACGCGCGAGCTTCACGCTGTCGACCGACTCGATGACATCGAAGAGACCGATCGCCTTCCGCGCCTTGTTTCGCTGCAGGCGCCCGATCATATGCCAGTCAAGCCCGCATCCTCCGGCCAACTCCGCCTGTTTTTCGGCGGCCTCCGGAACGCGGTTCTCGCCGATTCTCGGCAACCCCGCGGCCGCCACCGCCGTTATGGCACTGGCCGGGTGGCCCTTTGTCACGGGGAGGAGGTCGACGCCGGCCGGGTCGCGATCGGCACGAGCCGCGGCACGCGCCACCCGAGCCCGAACGTCCGCCAGGCGCTCCTCGATCCGCTCACTGGTCACCCGGCACAGTCTACCCAAACCTCCGTGTAGACGCGAGCTAACGGGGGCTTCAGCTCTGCGAGCCGATCCTGAAGCTGATCCACTGCTGGACCCAGACGGCGGTCGGGCGATCCATGTTTTTCGCGGGGCGGAACTTCATTCGCTCGGCCACCCGAACCGCGGCCTCGTCCAGACAAGGACACATACGCAAAAAGCGCCCGCACCGCGGAACGGTGTGGGCGCTTCTCGTTTCTCGGCGCCGGACGGAGGATCCGGCGGCGTCAGCCCGGACTCAGGTGACCTCGAACGTCACCCACTGCGAGACCCACACGGCCGTAGTCTTGTCGCGGTTCTTGGCCGGCGAGAACTCCATGTCCGCCGCCACCCTCTGAGCGGCGTCGTCGAGCAGTGCGTTTCCCGCGGAGGTCTTCACCTCGCTCCTCTCGACGCGACCCTGCTCGTTCACGTAGAGCCAGAGCTCGACACGACCTCCGATGCCCGCGTCCTTGAGATTGCGCGGGTAGTAGCGCTGCAGGAGCTGCATGACCTGCGAGCGATTTCGCATCGCCGGGGGCGTGTCGTAAGGAATGAACGAAGGGCGATCCGCCGGGCTTCCACCGGACGGCGGCGGCGGCAGGTTCTCGACCGGGTTGGTCTCGAACGTCGTCGGCGCGATCGTGACGTCATCGGCCACATCGACGGACGCGACGCGAGGAGTCGCCGGACGAGCGATCTGCTCGGGCGGCGGTGGGATCCTCACCTCGGGCGGCAGAGAGATCGCCTCGATCTCATCGGTGACCGACCCAAGGTCGGCGGCCTCGAACGGCCGAACCAGGACGAACAGCCCGAAGTGGAACATCGTGGCCGCGAGCATTCCGATCTGCAGCCACGATCCGCTCGTCCGCTTGAACCTGTCATTCGCCGTCATGCGTACGGCTTCGCTCTCTGACATCGGCTTCCTCCGTTAGCGCCGGGCGCGTGTCGCGCGTTGCTCGAGTCGGGTCGCGAAGGTGACCCGGACCGCACCCGCTTCCTGCAGCTCTTCGGTGATCGTGTTGATCTGAGAGTACGGCACGTCCCGATCGCCCCGCAGGGCGATCACGAGCTCGCGATTCTCCGCGTAGAGGGGCCGTATGATCTCCGAGATATCTTCGAACGGTATCAGCTGGTCGTTGATGTGGACCACGCCGGCCCGATCAATCCAGATGTGGATGATGTTCTTGCGCTTCTCGTCGATCTTCTCGGTAGCCTGCGCCTCCGTCCACTCGATGTCGACCTTGCGCTCCTTGCGGAACACCGTGGTCACCATGAAGAAGATCAGGAGGAGGAACGCGATGTCCGCCATCGACGACGTGGGGATCTCGCTTCCTGACCCCGATTTGCGGCTGAAGCCGCCACCCTTGATCGACATTAGTTCTCCATCTCCTGCAGCGAGATTCGCTCCGCTCCCGAAGCCTTCACTTCATCGAGCACGTTGACCATGTGCCGGTAGGCGGCCTGCGGGTGCGTCTGCACGGCGGCGATGAGGTTGGGATTCGCCAGCAACTCCTGACGAAGGATGCCCTCCACCTCGCTATACGCGATCGTCTGCTCCTGCTCCGACTCCCCGCGCCGGACGACCACTCGACCGTCGGGCTGCACCATGAAGAAGATCAGGTTCTTCGGGGAGACGTCCTGCTCTTCGGACTGCTCAGGAAGGACGATCGGAAGCCCCTTCTCCTCGTTGAACACCGTCGTCGTCAGGAAGAACACCAGCAGAAGGAAGGCGATGTCCGCCATGGAAGCGGTCGGAATCTCATCCGACACCTTCTGCTTTCGACTCATGATCGCCATATCGTGATCTCTTTCTAAAGCCCTGGCGCCGCGACAAACCCCCGGGTCGCGGCGAGCAGTGCGGCTGTCAGCTCGCTTCCCGATACCCCTCACGCGACTCCAGGCTCCAGATCAGGTCGAGGACCTTCTGCGCGCCCTCTTCCATGTCCTGGATCAGACGGTCGATGCGGGTGACGAAGTAGTTGTACCCGATGTTTACGGGGATCGCGATCGTGAGACCCGTCGCGGTCGTGATGAGCGCGACCTTGATCCCGCTGGCGACGAGCTGCGGGTCTACCTGGCCGGCGATCTCGATCGCCTGGAAGGCCAGGATCATCCCGATCACCGTGCCGAGGAAGCCGAGCATGGGGGCGACGTTCGCGATCGTTCCGAGAACGGCGAGACCCCGCTCGAGGAAGTCGAGCTCGATGATCCCGGTGGTGCTGATCGCTTTCTGGACGTCCTTGCTGGAGCCGTGGCCACCGGCCTGCCGTTCCTGAACGCGGCGCAGGCCCGCAAGGAGAATGGCGGCGACCGGCCCGCGGGTGGTTTCGGCCGTCGCGATGGCGTCGGAGAGCTTACCGCCGGCGGTGAGCTCCTCGATCTGACCCAGGAGCTGCTTGGAGTCACGGTGTGCGATAAACAGCGTCCACAACTTCGCGAGCATCACGCCGAGCGCGACCAGCGAGCATAGAACAAGCGGATACATCATGAATCCGCCGTCGTTGAACAGCGTCATCAACTCGTACTGATTGCTCATATCGCCTGCCAGCAAGGGTTTCAGGCCGTTCTCGACGGCTTTTCCCACGCCCGGAGACCCCACCCCACCATGTGACGGCTAGCGGATGATTTTAGGGGGTTGCCGATTGAGCGTCAAACGGGTTGGACGACTTCGTCCTCTCCTTCGAATCCTCCGTCGCGGGCGGCGTTTGGACCAGCGACGTCCGGGTCGGCATCGCGACCGGTCTTGGATGGGATGGACGCGGTCCCGTCGACCTCATCCGTGTCCGGCGCGAGCCGTGCGCGAAGCTCCTCGGGCTGCAGCCCGCGACGAAGCACCCCGCGCCGGGCGAGCGAGATCTGGCTGGTCTCCTCGGAGACGACGATCACGAACGCATCGGTCTCCTCCGAGAGTCCCAGCGCCGCTTTGTGGCGTGTCCCCAGCGACCGGTCCGGCGGCGGGAACTGGCTGAGCGGCAGGGTGACGCCCGCACCGATGATCTCGTTGCCGCGAATGATGACGGCCCCATCGTGCAGAGGCGACCTGGGCGTGAAGATCGTCAGGAGGAGGTCGGCGGAGACGTCCGCGCGAAGCGGCGTCCCTTCCTTCTGCACGTAAAGATCGAGAGCCAGCTCCTGCTGGACCGCGATGATCGCGCCGATCCGCTTCCGAGACAGTCGCTCGACGGCCTTCGCGATCTCGTCGGCGACCGCCTCACCGCCCTGCTCGAGCTTCGTCAGAAACGTGAGGAGCCGGCTGCGCCCGAGCTGCGCGAGAGCGCTCCGCAGCTCCGGCTGAAAGACGACGATGAGTGCGAACGCCGCATACGTGAACACCTGCGACAGGACGGCCTCGAAGACCTCCAGACGGAGCAGGCCCGCCATCACGTAGATCCCGAGAACGACGACCAGACCGAAGAGGATCTGAAACGCACGGGTCCCGGCCCACCGGATGAGGATGCGGTAGATGAAGAACGCGAGAACGAGGATCTGCAGGAGATCCGTAAAGTCCGGCAGATAGAACCGGATGTAGTCGACGAATCCGCTCATGTCGCCTCGACCGTTTCCCGTTCCCGCGCGTTACGTCCAGCTGACTGGATCGCCCACGCGACCGCGAGCGCCCGCGCGACCGGGGCCACATCATGGACACGAAACACCCGAGCTCCGTTCCGGAGTGCCGCGACGCATACCGCGATCGTCCCCTCGACCCGGTCGTGCACGGGAAGCCCCAGGAGGGCACCCAGGAACGACTTGCGGGACGGGCCGACCCAGAGCGCCGACCCCAACGCCGCGATCTCGTCGAGCCGCGCGACGAGCTCGAGGTTTCCCTCGACCGACTTGCCGAATCCGAGGCCCGGATCGAGAGCCACGCGGTCGGGATCGCACCCGTCTGCGACCGCCTGGTCGCGCGCGTCGCTCAGGTAGTCCCGAACCTCACCAACGACGTCCCCGTACCTCGTGTCGCCCTGCATGGTACGAGGGTCTCCCCGCATGTGCATCAGGACGAGTCCACAACGCGTTCGGGCAGCGATTTCCACGAGCCCCCGGGATCTCCCCCCTGAGACGTCGTTGATGACCTCCACGCCTGCGTCGAGCGCTCGCTCGGCCACGGCGGCCTTCATCGTGTCGATCGAGACCGGCACGGGGAGATCGCGGAGCCCGTGCAGCACCGGTTCCAGCCGCCGCCACTCCTCGTCGCCGCCGATCTCCTCCGCCCCCGGTCGGGTGGACTCGGCACCCACGTCGATCACCGCGGCACCGTCTTCAACCATCTCGAACGCGTGTTCGATGGCCCGTGGCGGGTCGATATAGACGCCTCCATCGGAAAACGAATCGGGGGTGAGATTCAACACCCCGGCCACGATCGGTCGGTCCAGCTGAAGCTCGCGAGATCGGACCCGCCACACGGCCGGGCGCGTCGAATCGCTCACGTGCGCCTCTCGGCCGTCTTCAATGGGGGCGGTGGGCCGGGTCGCCGGCCCGCTCAGGCCGGCGCCGGCGCCGGTTCTCCGCCGGTACCCTCGAGCGGCCGCTCGCGCGCGGGAGCCGGTTCTGGCGCCGGGAGCTCCGGCGTCACAGGAGGCGGCTCGATGACGTGCGGCGGCAGAGGCCGCCCCGCCTCGAGCAGTCCAATGTCCGTCGAGTCGAGCGTTTCGCGTTCAAGCAGCGACTCGGCCATCGACTCGAGCAGGGGCCTGTGCTCCTCGAGGGTCTGCTTAGCGGCATCGTACGCCGATTCGAGGATGCGCTTGATCTCGGAGTCCACGAGCTCCGCGGTCTTCTCGCTGGTCTCCCGCCGGTGCGAGATGTCCCGCCCGAGAAAGACTTCGTGGTCGGGTTCTCCGATCGCCATGGGCCCGAGGGCCGAGGACATCCCGAACTGCGTGACCATACGCCTCGCCAGGTCGGTCGCGCGCTCGATGTCGTTTCCGGCGCCCGTCGTGATCTTCTGAGGCCCGAAGACCAGCTCCTCCGCCACACGGCCGCCAAACAGCATCTTCAGCCGCCCCTCCAGACGATCCCGCGTGGCCATGTGGCGGTCCTGATCGGGCAACGAGACCGCGAGACCGAGCGCCTGACCCCGGGGAACGATCGTGACCTTGTGCAGCGGGTCCATGCCGGGGACGCGGAGCGCGATCACGGCGTGCCCCGCCTCGTGGTACGCGGTCACCCGCCGCTCCTCGTCGGAGATCACGAGGCTCCGACGCTCGGTACCGAGCATCACCTTGTCCTTGGCGCGCTCGAAGTCGTCCATATAGACGCGGTCCTGGTCGCCGCGCGCAGCGAGCAGGGCCGCCTCGTTCACGACATTCTCGATGTCGGCGCCGGAGAGGCCAGGCGTCCCCTTCGCCAGCACCGCCACGTCGACGTCCTCGGCCAACGGAATGTCCTGAACGTGGACCCGGAAGATGCCCTCGCGCCCCTTCACGTCCGGGTTTCCGACCACGATCTGCCTGTCGAACCGACCTGGACGCAGAAGCGCCGGATCGAGCACGTCCGGCCGGTTGGTCGCCGCAAGGAGAATGACCCCTTCGTTCGACTCGAACCCGTCCATCTCGACGAGCAGCTGGTTGAGCGTTTGCTCACGCTCGTCGTGGCCGCCGCCCAGGCCCGCACCCCTGTGGCGTCCGACCGCGTCGATTTCGTCGATGAAAATGATACAGGGGGCGTGGGCCTTCCCCTGCTCGAACAGGTCTCGGACCCGGGACGCACCGACTCCCACGAACATCTCCACGAAATCCGACCCGGACATCGAGAAGAAGGGACGGCCTGCTTCGCCTGCGACCGCGCGGGCGAGGAGCGTCTTCCCGGTCCCCGGAGGCCCTATGAGAAGGGCGCCCTTCGGCAACCTGCCTCCGAGACGGGAGAACTTCTGCGGATCCTTCAGGAACTCGATGATCTCCTGAAGCTCTTCCTTCGCCTCGTCGCACCCTGCGACGTCCGCGAACGTGACCTTGGGCGTGTCACCAGTGAGGAGCCGGGCCTTCGACTTCCCGAAGCTGAACGCCCGCGACCCGCCGGCCTGCATCTGCCGGAAGACGAATAGCCACAGCCCGATGATCAGGACCCATGGCAGGAGCTGGACGAGGACGGTGATCCACCCGTTGCCCGCCGGACGGGCCGTGATCTCGACGCCCTGGGCCCGGAGCTCGCCGTCGAGCTCCTCGGTCATTTCCGTCGGGAGCAGTGTCTGGAACCGCTCGATGGAAACCTGGTCGCGCTGAATCGAGCGTTTGAGCTCGCCCTCGATGCGCACGCCTTCGCGAATGTCGATCGACGAGACGTTGCCGGCTGCCACCTCCGCCCGAAACTCGGTGTAGTCCAGCGTCTCCTGCTGACGCCGCCCCGAGTCCATGAGCTGCAAGATCGCGACGGGGATGAGGATGAGGAGCGCCCAGAAGGACGCCGTCCGCAGGATGCGGTTTGTGCGGCCCGAAGGGTCGTTCCTGTCAGGGGGCGTACCCCCGTTTTCTCCACGCATTTCCCGTCCTCCGCTAGCAGGCTTCCCTGCTCAAGTCGGCAGACTCGCGATAAAGGGCAGGTGCCGGAAGTTCTCGGCGTGATCCAGCCCGTAGCCTACCAGGAATTCGTTCGGGGCGTCGAACCCGACCCACCTCGCTTCGTGCTCGAGATTGGTGGCCACGTGCTTGTGCAACAGCGCGCAGATCTCCACCGAGGCCGGCTCGCGTTCCCTGATCGCCCCCATCAACCGATTCAGCGTCGTCCCACTGTCGATGATGTCTTCTACCAGAATAATGTGCCGACCGTCCATCGGCGCGCTCGGATCGTAGAGAAGCTTCACGTCGCCCGAGGACTCCGTTCCGCTGCCATAGCTCGAAGCCACCAGAAAGTCGACCTGGAGCGGCCTCCGAATGCAGCGCACCAGGTCCCCCAGGAACACGAACGACCCTTTGAGGAGCCCCAGCAGAAGGACGTCGTCCTCCGGGCCATAGGCCCCCGCGATCTCCCTGCCCATCTCATCCACTCGATCCGCGATCTCGCCGGCCGAGAAAACGATCCTGCGCAGGTCGCGCCCCCCCGTGTATTCGGGGAACGCACGCGCGGCTGCCTCTTTGTCCATGTCGCCTCGCGACATCGTCGCCTCAGGGTTCACGGCCCCCGGCCCTCCGCAGTTCAATCGTGAACGAGCCACCGCTGCCCGGCGTGCGGAGCCCGGAGGCCATCGCGTGTCCGGCGATCCACAGAATGCGCCCATCCGCGCTCTCCAGCACCGGCACCCGCCTCCGCCCCGAAACCGGGATCCGACGCTCGTTCAAGAGCTTCTTCAACTTCCGCGATCCCGCCTTCGTCCTGATTCTGTCCCCCGGCTGTGGCGCCCGGAACCGCAATGGGAACTTCACTCGGCCCGGATCCAGCTCCAGGGAGTCACCGCACTCGTCCGTGGGCCGTCCCCACGCTACCTCATACACACAACCGCCGAGAGTTGCTGTACCGTCACCCTCCGATGCGGTCTCGATCAACAGGTGGGCGTCGGTTCTATCCCGCGGGACCCGCGCCAACCGTACCCAATCGTATTCGCGAGAAAGCCGCAGCCCACCGCCCATATCGATCCAGCGGCCGCTGAGGCCATGCCTGATAAACTCGACCCCAGCCCGGGTTCCGCCCCTCGTGAGGCGAAAGCCCATGTCCCGCGCGAGGATTCGAAGGAGACGCGCGATCTCGGCCCGATCATACTCCGCCACTGCGGAGCGAGCAATTTGCACGCCGCGACTGTCGGTATCGCACGCGCTGGCAGACACATCCAGCGCCCGGCTGGTCTTTCGCACGACCGTGACATCCATCGCGCGGTCCGCTCGGTCGGCCGCGGCCGTCAGCCCAGAGAGCGTACGGTCCACGTCGGCCACCGTCCGGAGTGCGGGCAGCAGGCCGCCGCGAACCCGGGCCCGCGCGTACCCGATATCGATATTGCCGGGGTCCTCATGCCACTCGACGCCGCATCCCGTCAGATATTCGCGAAGCTCCGCGCGTCCGAACCCCACCAGCGGCCGGACGATGCGGCCCCGTCGAGCCGGGATACCGCGGAGACCGCGCAACCCCGTTCCCCGAGCCAGCCGCAGGAGGACGGTCTCGATCTGATCGTCCGCCTGATGAGCCAGCACGATCCGGTCGGCGGCGATCCGATCGGCGAGGCGGTCGAGAAACGCGAACCGGGCCCGACGGTACGCGAGCTGCCCCGCCAGTTCCTCCTCCGACCGCTCCACCGAGCAGGGGAGCGCGAGGCGATCCGCGTGCCCGCGAACACGCTCCGCCGCGTCCGCCGAGTCGTCCGCCACCGCGTGGTCGTAATGCGCGACGTGCAGGACGAACTCGCGCTCCGGGGCCAGGTCGGCGAGGAGATGGAGGAGTGCAAGAGAATCGCTGCCACCCGAAACCCCGACGACGAGGTGCGAGCGGAAAGGAAGAAGCGTCGGGTCGATCTCCAGGAACTCGCGGAGGCGATCGATGATCGGGCGGTCGACACCGGGGGCATGGCCTTCAGTCGTCGGACAACGTCCCATCGGAGCCCGTCGGGTCGTCGGGTCGGGCGTTGCCCGGACCCCGCTCGAACCGCAACGAACGGGCTACGCCGACGCCGAAGGACGGAGATTCGGGTGCGCCGGACCATTCGACCGACTCGACCTTCGTTTCGTCTCCGCTGTCGGCGCCCCCTCGTTTTCGTTCGAGGTCCCAAATGCGGTCGTGACCGCGAACGTAAGCCGCCATCGCGGCCCGATAGCGCCCGCTCATACCTCCATCACTTCGGCTTCCTTCCGGGCAAGCATCTCGTCGATCCGCTTCGAATGGCCGTCCGTGATCTCCTGGACGCGGTCTTCGGCGCGACGCGCCTCGTCTTCACTGATCGCGCCGTCCTTTTGCTGGGCGTGGAGCGTATCGCGAGCCTCGTGTCGGGCATGCCGCAGCGAGACCTTTCCCTCCTCGGCCATTCGGTGGAGCACCTTCACGAAATCCAGGCGTCGCTCTTCCGTGAGCGGCGGGATCGGCACTCTCACAACGCCCCCATCGGCGGAAGGGTTCAGCCCGAGATCGGAGTTCTGAATCGCGTTCGCGATGACGCCGGCGATGTTCGGATCGTACGGCTGCACCAGAAGCATCTGTGGCTCGGGGGCCCCGACATTGGCCACCTGCTTCAGCTCCACCAGCGACCCGTACGCCTCGACCTTCACAGAATCGAGGATCGCCGGGCTCGCCTTCCCGGTGCGCACCGTGGCGAATTCGCGCCCGACCGCCGCGATCGCGCGGTCCATGGCTTCCTGTGCGGCCTTCAGCGTCTGTTCGGGCATGCGTCCTCCCCGGTTCGTCCGCGGATCTGCGCGAGCGGGCCGCCGGCCCGCCGCCTCTAGGCGACGAGCGTCCCGATTCGCTCACCCTTGAGCGCCGCCAGAATCGCACCCCGCTGTTTGATGTTCAGCACCACCATGGGCAGCTGGTTCTCCTTGCACAACGAGATGGCAGCCGCGTCCATCACCCCGAGTTCGCGAGTCATCACTTCAAGATATGAGATCCGCTCTATGAACTCGGCGTCGGGATCGGACTCCGGATCCGCCGTATAGACACCGTCGACCTTGGTCGCCTTGAGGATGACGTTCGCATCCATCTCGATGGCGCGCAGGACCGCAGCGGTGTCCGTCGAAAAATACGGGTTCCCGGTGCCGCCCGCGAAGATGACCAGCCTTCCCTTCTCGAGGTGGCGCAATGCTCGTCGTCTGATGTAGGGCTCGGCCAATTGCTCCATTCGGATCGCCGTCATCACGCGCGTGCTCACGCCGTGCTGCTCGAGCATGTCCTGGAGCGCGAGCGCATTGATGACCGTGCTGAGCATCCCCATGTAATCGGCGGTGACGCGGTCCATTCCCCGCCGGCTGGCAACGGTCCCGCGAACGATGTTTCCGCCGCCGACCACGAGACCGAGCTTCACGCCCGTCTCGAAGACCTCCTTGATCTCGATCGTGAGCTTTTCGATCACGGGGGGGTCGATGCCAAAGCCGCGCTCCCCGGCGAGGGACTCGCCGGAGATCTTGACCAACGCGCGTTCATACTTGAGCGACATCGGTTGCCTCTCCGAACCGTCGACGGTCCGCTGAGTGACTCCTACGCTCCGACCTCGAACCTCGCGAACCTGCGCACAGACACGTCGTCACCGGCCTCGGAAACGAGATCCTTGATCTTCTTGTCCGGGTCCCGGACGAAAGCCTGCCACAGAAGAGCGTTCTCCTCGAAGAACCGACGCATGCGGCCCTCGACCATCTTCTCCGCGATCTCGGGGGGCTTGCCCGACTCCTTGGCCTGCTCGATCAGGACCGAGCGCTCGCGCTCGATCACGTCGGCCGGGATGTCGTCCGGCGAAAGCCCCGCGGGATTGGTGGCCGCAGCGTGCATGGCGATCCCGCGTGCGGTCTCCCCACCCGCGTCACCGGCTCCCGACACCTCGACCATGACGCCGATGCGATTGCCGAAATGCAGGTAGCTCCCAACGACGGCCTCGCCACCGATGTCGTATCTGACGACCCGACCCACCTGGACATTCTCGCCGACCTTCACTCGCAGCTCGTTGAGCGCCGCCTCCAGCGCCTCTCCGCCTTCGATCTCGAACAGCCGCTCGCCGATCAGCACCTCACCGTCGGGCAGGGGCAGGTCGAACAGCGCCTCGGCGATCGAACCGACAAACGCTTCGAAGTCGTCGCTGCGAGCGACGAAATCGGTCTCGGTCAGCACCTCGACCATCGCGGCCTTGCCGTCGCGCTCCGCGATGTGGACCATGCCCTCGGACGCGGTTCGCGCCGCCCGCTTGGCGGCCTTCGCGGCCCCCCGCTGGCGTAGCAGGTCGATCGCGGCCTCTTCATCGCCACTCGCCTCCTGAAGAGCCTTCTTGCAGTCCATCATTCCGGCGCCAGTGCGCTCCCGCAGGGACTTCACCGCCGCAGCCGTGATCTCCGCCATCTCTCTATCACTCCGTGTCTTCGTCAGTTCTTGCTTCGACCGCGATTTCCTCGCGGCGCCGTCACGTGGACGGATACCAAAAAAAAGGGCCACCGAAGTGGCCCTCGATGCTACGAGTCCTTCGATCCCTCGTCTTCCGCGGCGCCTCCCGCGTCCGACGAGTCATCCGCGGCACTCTTGGGGG
>JAOTZH010000064.1 GCA_029861425.1 Gemmatimonadota bacterium | reverse complement strand
TCTCCGGAACCGAAGCCACAGCAGCCGCAGCCGATGCGCCCCGAAGGGGAGCAGCAGCGCGAGCACCGCGAGGTAGGCCGTTCCGAGGATCGTCATCCCTTACTTCCGTCTCCTGCAGCGGGGGGGGCGAAGCGCGTGGGGCGCACCGGACCGCTCATCAAGAGGGTAAACGGCCCGGTGACTTCGCGGTTCCCGACGGGAAGACGGTAGTCGGGCGGTACTGCCCCTGCAACGAAGCCCGGTCGGCACCGGCGTCAGGGGGCTACCGCGTCCTCCTGCCCGAGGTAGAGCTCTCCCCCACCGGCCCTGAACTCCTCCGCCTTCTCGCGCATCCCCACGTCCAGGGCCTCACCCTCGGAGACCGCCATCGCCCGGGCGTAGTCCCGAACGTCCTGGGTGATTCGCATGGAGCAGAACTTCGGGCCGCACATCGAGCAGAAGTGCGCGATCTTGGCGCCCGCCGCGGGCAGGGTCTCGTCGTGGTACTCGCGCGCCGTCACCGGATCGAGACTAAGGTTGAACTGGTCCTCCCAGCGGAACTCGAAGCGGGCCTTCGACAGCGCGTCGTCCCATCGCTGCGCCCCGGGGTGCCCCTTCGCCAGATCCGCGGCGTGTGCTGCGATCTTGTAGGCGATCACGCCGGCCTTCACGTCGTCGCGATTCGGCAGGCCCAGGTGCTCCTTGGGCGTCACGTAGCACAACATCGCCGTGCCGGCCCACCCGATCATGGCCGCGCCGATCGCGCTCGTGATGTGATCGTACCCAGGTGCGATGTCTGTCGTGAGCGGCCCGAGCGTGTAGAACGGCGCCTCGTGACACCACTCCAGCTGCTTGTCCATGTTCTCCTGGATCATATGCATCGGGACGTGCCCCGGCCCTTCGCACATGACCTGCACGTCGTGCTCCCAGGCGATCTTCGTGAGCTCGCCCTGCGTGCGAAGCTCGGCGAACTGAGCTTCATCGTTGGCGTCCGCGATCGAGCCAGGCCGGAGCCCATCGCCGAGCGAGAACGAGACGTCGTAGGCCGCCATGATCTCGCACAGCTCGACAAAGTTCGTGTAGAGGAAGGACTCCCGATGATGCGCCATGCACCACTTCGCAATGATCGACCCGCCGCGCGAGACGATTCCCGTCATGCGGTCGGCGGTCAACGGGATGTAGCGCAGCAGCACGCCGGCGTGAACGGTGAAGTAGTCCACCCCCTGCTGTGCCTGCTCGATGATCACGTCGCGGTACACCTCCCACGTCAGATCCTCGGGTTGCCCTCCCACGCGCTCCAACGCCTCGTAGATCGGCACCGTGCCGATCGGGACGGGGGAGTTCCGCAGGATCCACTGCCGGGTCTCATGGATGTTCGCACCCGTCGAAAGATCCATCACCGTATCGGCACCCCACAGAGTGGCCCAGCGGACCTTCTCCACCTCCTCCTCGATCGAAGAGGTGACCGCGGAGTTCCCGATGTTCGCGTTGATCTTCACGCTGAAGTTCCGGCCGATGATCATCGGCTCCAACTCGGGGTGGTTGATGTTCGCCGGGATGATCGCCCGTCCTCGCGCCACTTCGGAGCGCACGAACTCGGCCTCGAGCCCCTCCCGGATCGCGATGAACTCCATCTCCGGAGTGATCTCGCCGCGCTTCGCGTAATGCATCTGGGAGACGGGACCCGAACCGCGGAGCACGCTCGGGCGCCGGAGTGTCTCTGGGATCAAGTCCGACCGGCCCAAGGAGCCATAGTGCGCCGGCACCTCCTCGATGTCGGCTCGAGCCCGGAGCCAGTCGCCCCGAGGGCACGCGAGCCCGTCATTCGGGTTACCGTCGAGCGGACCGCTCGTGTCGGGGACGCGGATCGACGGCTCGTCTTGCAGCGAGATCTCGCGCATGGGCACGCGCACGCCGTTCTCGCCGTCGACATGGACCTTGCGCGAAGAGGGAAAGCTGTCGCCGTAGGACTCGTCCTCGGGAGGACGCGGGGCATGGTCGGCGTTCTTCGCGCGCCCGTTCCCGGAAGCTCCGTTCAGGGCCATCGCCCGGACCTTTCTGTCGAGACGCAGGAAGGGGTCGGTGCCATCGCCGCTCTCCCTACGCCGGTATCAACCGGATCAGGTTGCAGGAGCCCGAGCGACCCTTCGAACCGGAGTCCTCGAGCCCCAAGGGTGTTTCTCAACCCGCCGTAACGGGTACCCCTGGCAGCTGGGGCCGCTGAGCGGCCTCCGGCTGGATGGTAGAGGGCGCCCGATCCATGGGCAATGAGAGAGCGGCCACGCCGCGGGTGTTGCACTGGGTCGAGCTTCGCCCCCACAATTGGCCCCCCGTCCCCCGCACCCTGGCTCGGAGAAGCGAATGGGCAGACGCCCCCCCTGGCTCGATTCCGACAAATACGAGCGCGAGCTACGGCGGCTCCAGGTCAAGCTCGCACGCCTGCAGGCGTGGGTCGCTCACGAGGGGTTGAAGGTCTGTGTGCTCTTCGAGGGTCGCGACGCGGCCGGCAAGGGCGGGGCGATCAAGCGCATTGTCCAGTTCATGAACCCTCGAATCGTGCGGATCACCGCTCTTGGGAAGCCGACCGAGCGGGAACGGGGCCAATGGTATTTCCAGCGCTACGTCCGACATTTGCCCGCGGCCGGCGAGATCGTGCTATTCGACCGGAGCTGGTACAACCGCGCGGGTGTGGAGCGAGTGATGGGGTTCTGCACCGAGGAAGAGGTGGAGGAGTTCTTTCAGACCTGTCCCGAGTTCGAGCACATGCTGCAGCGGTCGGGTATGCACCTCATCAAGTACTGGTTTTCGGTGAGCGATGAAGAACAGGAGCGGAGACTCCATGCCAGACTCGGCAAGCCCCGAAAACGCTGGAAGCTGAGTGACATGGATCTGGCCTCCTGGGAGCGCTGGGAGGACTACTCCCGCGCCAAAGACGAGATGTTCGCCCGCACGGATACGGATGGGTCACCCTGGTGGGTGGTGAATGCCGATGACAAGCGTCGGGCACGTCTGAATTGTATCGCCCACCTGCTGGATCAGATCCCGTGCGAGGACATCCCGTACCAGGAAGTGGACCTGTCCCCGCGTTCCCCGGCTCGCAATCTGGACCGTCCGCCCCTGGAGAATCAGCGCTTCGTCCCCGACCGCTACTGAGGGGGCTCGGGCACAAGGGACGGTCCTTCTCGCGCGTGTTCGACGTCGAGCCCGTCCTGTCTCTGGATCAGGCGGTGCCGGGGGCCTGACGTCCCGGGGAAGCCCATAACCCGTTTCCGCGGCGGCGCATAACGTGCATGAGCACACTGTGGATCCGAACCCTTGGAGAGCTCAGCAGATGTCGTCCACGCCGGAAGACAGCGAACAGAAGAGCAAGATCGCTCGTGGCACCCGGCGAATCGGCCGTCCCGAGCCGCGGACCGGAGGCGGGGAGCCTCGCCCCGGGGGCGAACCCGGCCCCTCGACCCTTGGCATTCCGCCACAGTGGGCGGCTCCGACGGCGCCCCCCGAAGCGCCGCCGTTCCCTGCGGAACGGCAGCCCGAGGCTCTCCGCGAGCCGTCGCCCTGGCACGATAGCGTTTCGGTGGGAATACACCTGCCGAGAGCGACACGACCCGCCGAAGTCCCGATGGATGCGGGACAAAACGACCCGTCCCTGTTCTTCAACCGCGAGCTGAGCTGGCTCGACTTCAACTGGCGGGTCCTCTACCAGGCGTTGGATGAGCAAGTGCCGCTGCTCGAACGGGTTCGATTCCTCGCGATCACGGACAACAATCTGGACGAGTTCGTGATGAAACGGGTCGGAGGGTTGAAGCGCCAGCGCGAGGCCGGCGTGGTCCGGACTTCGGCGGATGGCCGCACCCCCGGTGAGCAGCTGGATCTCGTTCGCGGGGCGGTCAGCACGATGCGCGACCGGCTCGCCAGGGCGTGGGAGGACGAGCTGCGTCCGACGCTAAGCGAGGAGCTCGGCATCGTCATCCGCAACTTCGACGATCTGACCGGCGAGGAGCTCGAGCATGTGTCCACGCGGTTCCGCGAGCGGATCTACCCGATTCTGACTCCCCTCGCCGTCGATCCGGGGCATCCCTTCCCGTTTCTCTCGAATCTCAGCCTCTCGCTCGCGCTGATGCTCGTTCACCCGGATCGGAAGACGCGTCACTTCGCGCGGCTCAAGATCCCCGCGTCCGACCGCTGGATCCCCCTTCCGACCCCGGGCCATTTCGTGGCCGTGGAACAGGTGGTCGCGGGGTTCGTGAACGAGCTGTTTCGCGGGATGAAGGTCGAGTCCGCGTCGCTGTTCCGCGTCACTCGAAACGCGGACGTGCGTCGGGACGAGGAGGTTGCCGACGATTTGCTGAGGGTGATCTCGGAGGAGTTGCGCGAGCGCCGGTTCGCGCCGGTGGTACGGCTCGAGGTCGAGTCGTCGACGCCGGAGGAGGTCCGGGACTTC
This sequence comes from Gemmatimonadota bacterium, assembly GCA_029861425.1. Taxonomy (GTDB): domain Bacteria; phylum Gemmatimonadota; class Gemmatimonadetes; order Palauibacterales; family Palauibacteraceae; genus Palauibacter. The sequence goes on along the minus strand of JAOTZH010000064.1, from coordinate 13,163 downwards.
CTCCTGCGGGAGCTGGGTCTCGAGAGCGAAGACCTCTATGAGATCCCGGGCTTGATGGGCCTGGCCAGTCTGAACGCCATCGTGGACTACGGGCCGTGGGAGAACCGGTACGAGCCGTGGGAGCCCATGATCCCGCCGCGCCTCCTCCACGAGGGGGAGACCGAGGATACCCCCGATTTCTTCGCTGTGATCCGGCGGAGCGACCTCATGGTGCATCACCCGTACGACTCGTTCACGGCGACCGTTCAGAGGTTCATCGAGGAGGCCGCCGCCGACCCGTCGGTAGTGGCCATCAAGCAGACCCTCTACCGGACGTCGCAGAACTCCGAGATCATCGAAGCGCTCGTGCGGGCGGCAGACTCGGGCAAGGAGGTCGCCGTGCTCGTCGAGGTGACCGCGAGGTTCGATGAGCAGGACAACGTCGCGTGGGCTTCCGTGCTGGAGGAGGCCGGCGTCCACGTGACCTACGGTCTGGTCGGGTTGAAGACGCATGCGAAGGTCGCCCTGGTGCTTCGCGACGAAGAGGATGGAATCCGCACCTACTGTCACGTGGGCACCGGGAACTACAACTCCGAGACGGCCCACCTCTACACGGACATCGGCGTGTTCACGGCCCGCCCCGAGATCGGTCGTGACGCGGTCAACCTGTTCCACTATCTGACGGGATACGCACCCGAGCAGGAGTACGAGGAGCTCATCGTGGCCCCTCGCGACCTCCGACGGAGCCTGATCGAGCGGATCGAGGCCGAAGCCGCGCATGCGACGGCCGGCGGCTCGGGCAGGATCGTCGTGAAGTTAAACGGTCTCGACGATGCCGAGGTCGTGAAGGCGCTCTATGCGGCGTCGAACGCCGGGGTCGAGATCGATCTCATCGTGCGCGGCCAGTGCATGCTGCGTCCGGGCCTGCCGGGCTGGAGCGAGAACATCCGGGTTCGCAGCATCATCGGTCGCTTCCTCGAGCATGACCGCATCTACTGGTTCGGGAACGGGGGAGATCCGGTGGTTTGGATCGGGAGCGCCGACTGCCGTCGTCGGAACCTCGACGACCGTGTGGAAGTGCTGCTCCCCGTCCGCGACCCCCGCATCCGGAAGCGGCTTCGCAAGATCCTCAAGTACGCCCTGGCCGATAACCAGCGATCATGGGACCTGCAGCCCTCCGGGGACTACCTGCACGTGGCGGCGCTTCCGGGCGGGCCGGTGGTCGACCACCACCAGAAACTGATGAGATCCGTGCGGAAGCAGCGGCGAAAGGCGGACGCACCCTGGGACATCGATCCCGCGGACTGACCTCCCGTCAGCCGACCCAGCCGTCCGGTCCGGAAGGAAACGTGACCGTTCCAGCCCGCCATTCCGGAACCGCCCCCATCTGGTCGAGGAAGACCATGACGTAGGAGTTGGCGGTCAATCGGCCCAGCCCGCCCGAGACACATGCCGTCTCGCCGAAGCGGTCGATTTCGTCGCGACGACCCCGGGGCGCCGTCAGCAGAGCGGGGACGGGATCTCCCGAATGGCCACCGGTTCCACAGTCGCTCGAGTGATCGCCGGTCACGCCGATCACGACGTCCCGGCCGATGAAGGGCGCCAGCGCGCCGTCCACGCGCTCGAGGAAATTCCGCTTTCCTTCGGGATCGAAGTCGTGCGAGCAAATGTCCGCGCCCTTGAGGTGGAGAAAGACGACGTCCGCGGTTTCGAGTGCTTCAAGCGCCGTCGCCACCTTCGCCTCGACATCCGTGTCGGGGAGCCCCGTAAAACGCGGATCCGTGAACGATCGCATCCCGAACAGGCTGGCAAGCCCGAGGACCGTGGACTCGCCAGCAACGACGATCCCGGTAAGGCCGAGCCGCTCGATGACGCTTCGTCCGGTGCCTGCCAGCCCGGCGCCTCGAGTGATGATCCCGTTGGCGGCCGGTCGTCCGCTCTCGATCCTCTCACGGTTCAGCGGGTGAGCAGACAGCCGCGCATGGGCCTCATCAACGAACCGGTTCACGGCCGCGGCGGACCTCGAGGCTCGCACGTCCTCCCTCTGACGGGCTTTGCTGCGGAGGACGGGCGAGGGCAGAGGCACGACACCGGGATCGGTGTCGCCGATCTCTGCCGACAGCCCCGGTCCGGACAATCGAAGGACCGCACGGTGCTGGGTCGCAGGGGCCAACGTGGCGGTGATCCCGTTTCCCAGGTCTACGTCCGCGAGCGCGGACGCCAGCTCTGCGGTTCCCGAGCGGATGCGGCCGGCGCGGCGGTCGATCACGGCGAGCCGACCGTCCCGTCGCTCCAATGTCGCGAAGTTGCACCGAAGGGCGAGGTCGCCCGGGGCGATCTCGAGTCCCACGCCCGCGGCCTCGACGGGGCCTCGCGCGAGACCCATTACGGAGCCCGGAGAAGCTCCGAGCAGCATGCCGGTCCCGGTCGCGGTGTCCACGGGGATCCCGGGCCCGAGCGGGTCCATTAGCCCGCATTGGCCTGACGCCGCGATCCGGTCGAGGTGCACGGTCTCGGCGGCCTCCAACGGGGTGCGGCCGGAGAACGCCTCCACCGGACGGTCCCCCAGACCGTCCAGGATGATCAGGATTCCCTTGTGCCTGATCGTCATCCCGTGTCGGCCCCAGCGGCACTCTGCGAAAGCACTCGGAGGACGGCGAACATCGCCTGCTGTACAGTCGCGTCCTTGTCTTCGTTGAAGACGATCGGAATGCCCGCATGGTCGGCTTCAGACAGAAGGAACGACTGTAGCTGCCAGATGGCGTCGAAGTTGGAGAGGTAGCGTTCCGCGCGCCGGTCCGGTGCCCGCCGTCCTCGCCCCTTGATCCGCTTCCGCAGCTGCTTTCGGCTGAGGACGGCGAGCATGAGGGGCACGACGATCGCATCCGTCTCCCGCGGGATCTGCGACAGCCAGGCCGGATGAACGTGGACTCCTTCCAGGATCAACGAGACGCGCTCCTTGAGCGCACGCTGAACCACTGCCTGATAGGCCAGCGAGACCGGCTCGGACTGGCTTAGATAGCCATCGGCAAGGAGCGAGTCGCTGGGCTCGGCGTCTTGCTCGGTCGCGGGGAGAGCCTGCCAGGCCGTGTAGGTGGACTGGAAGAGCGCCGGGAGGAGTTGCTCCGGGACTAGCGACCGCATGACCTCCCGCAGCATGTCGGTCGACTGGATTCTCACGATGCCGAGCCGGCGGGCGAGCTCGGTCGAGATCGTGCTCTTTCCGGTGCCGACCGTGCCCCCGACCAACACCAGGAGTGGTCGATCGCTCGCTTCGTGGTCCTGCCAGACCATGTACCGGCTGGCGGCCTTCCCTCCCAGCTCGCGCTCGATCGTCTCGTGTGTGAGCTCGCACAGGCGCCCCGCATCGATCTCTACCTCTCCCCGCTCGTTGAGCATTCGGAAGAGCTCGGCGACGATCCCCGCGGCTTCATCGGGCGTGAGACCACTGGATAGCAGATCCAGACGCTGTCGACCGCGCGAGTATGGTGACGTGTCTCCATCCGGGGAGCGTACGAGCATGGACTCCACGGACCCGAGCACGTTGTCGTATTGCTCGGCGATCTGCGGATCCAGCCCGCGCAGCCTGAGCCGGATCCGTGATCGCAGCTCTACGTTCGTGATTTCCGCCGCGTCGCCGAGCTCGTCCCGGACTTCGTTGGCGAGCCGGTAGGAATCATCAAAGGCGAGGCCCGCGTTCTGGAGCGATCGCGTGAGGATCCCGCGGAGGAAGGGGACACGGGTCTGCTCCTCCTCGTCGATCACCATCAGGTTGGACATGGTTTCTCCCGATTCCCCGTCGACGGGTACCACCGCGACATTCTATCCCGTTCGCGAAGCGCCATCCGGGACAATCATACACGGGCGGTCCGATCGTCACACCCCGGACAAGCGGAACCCGGTCGCCAGTCTGCCCCCGGATCCGTTACAATCGTGGCCGCCCGACCCTCGACGCGATCGTGGAGTTGCCGGCACGCGACGCGCATGGTAGCGCCTCCGGCGAATTGCAGGGAGAGAACCGTCATGCGAAGCACCAACCCCATCGCCGCCCTGTTCGGCAAATCGCCGTTCCGGCCGATGCAGGAGCATATGAGAGTCGTCGAGGAGTGCGCCGAAGAGGTGATCCCGCTCTTGGAGGCGTTACGGGATCGCGATCACGAACGGGTTTTGGGACACAAGGATAAGATCTTCGCCCTCGAGGGCGAGGCGGACGACCTGAAGAACGAGCTTCGGTCTCATCTGCCGCGAAGCCTCTTCATGCCCGTGGATCGACGTGACCTTCTGGATTTGCTGAACGCGCAGGACTCCGTGGCTGACACGGTCCAGGACATCGCGGGCCTCGTCGTGCTCAGAGGTATGGAGATTCCGGGGTTCATGAGCGACGGACTGCTCCCCTATGCACGGCGCGTCGTGGACGCGGTCCACAAATGCCGTGAGGTGATCAGCGAGCTGGATGAGTTGCTCGAGTTGGGGTTTCGGGGCAGCGAGACCGCTCGCGTGGAGGAGGCCATCCAGGAGCTTTCCGTAATCGAAACCGAGACCGATGACCAGGGGATGGCCCTGGTCGGACTGCTGTTCGAACACCAGGACGAGCTGAACGCTCTCGAGGTCGTCTATTGGGATCGCCTGATCGACCTCATCGGGGACATCGCGGATTACGCCGAAGACGTCGGCGATCGACTCCGCCTTCTGATCGCGCGTTAGGACCGACACCGCCAGCCATCGCAACGAAGCTCTCGGAGGGCATTCGTGGAATCCGCACTGATCTTCATCGTCCTGGCGTCGATCCTCGGTCTGTACATGACCTGGGGAGTGGGAGCAAACGATGTCGCCAACGCGATGGGCACGTCCGTCGGTTCGGGCGCGATCACCGTCAGGAAGGCGATCATCATTGCGGCGATCTTCGAGTTCGCCGGGGCGTTTCTGGCGGGTGGGCACGTTACCGGGACGATTCGGAAAGGCATCATCGATCCGTCGTTCGTCACGACGCCCGAGATCCTCATCTTCGGGATGCTCGCGGCCCTCCTTGGTGCAGGCATCTGGCTCATGGTCGCGAGCTACTTCGGGTGGCCGGTCTCCACCACTCACACGATCGTCGGCTCGCTCATCGGGTTCGGCGTGGTGGGGCTCGGGGTCGATGCCGTCGAGTGGGGCCAGGTGTCAGGCATCCTGGCGAGCTGGCTCGTATCGCCACTGTTAGGCGGCACCATCGCCTATCTGCTCGCCCAGAGCGTCCGGGTCTTCATCCTCGAGGCCGACTCTCCGCTCGAGGCGGCCAAACGATACGGTCCTATTTACGTCTTCATGATGGGCGTGCTGATCGCGCTCGTGACGGTGTGGAAGGGCTTGTCGCACCTGAACATCGACCTCACGACGCTACAGGCGGTGGCCGTCGCGATCGCGATCGGGCTTCTGACCGCTCTGATCGGGCGCGTCCTGATCAATCGTGTACGCGTGGATCCGGACGCGGATGCGGACTTCCACTATGCCGGCGTCGAGCGCGTCTTCGCGCCCCTCTGCGTGTTCACCGCCTGTTCGATGGCCTTCGCTCACGGGTCGAACGACGTGGCCAACGGGATCGGGCCCCTCGCCGCCATCGTCAGCATCGCTCAGACCGGAGAGGTGACTCAGGAATCGGTACTCCCGATATGGATTCTTCTACTGGGCGGAACCGGAATCGTGATCGGGCTGGCGACGATGGGATACCGGGTGATGCGGACGATCGGCAAGAAGATTACCGAGCTCACCCCCAGCCGGGGCTTCTGCGCTGAGCTCGCTGCCGCGAGCACGGTCGTCATTGCCTCTCGGTTGGGTCTACCGGTGTCGACGACCCACATCATCGTCGGCGCGGTGCTCGGCGTCGGGTTCGCCCGGGGAATCGCCGCGATCGACCTCCGCGTCGTCTTCGGAATCGTCACGTCCTGGGTGGTGACGCTCCCCATCGGGGCGGGTCTCGCCGCGTTCTTCTTCTTCTTCTTCAAGGGGCTGTTTCTGTAGCGCGGCAGCCGCGAGATCGGCAGGCCCGGAGGAACCCTCGAACGACCGTTTCGCCGGCGTTCGAGAGTCCGGCCTCAGCCGTACCGCCCTTCGATGTAGTCGGACGTCTGGGGGTCCTCAGGGGACAGGAACACGTCCTCGGTCAGTCCGTGCTCGATGACCTTTCCGAGCAGCATGAACACGCACTCGTCACTCGCGCGTCGTGCCTGCGCCATGTTGTGCGTCACTATCAGGATGGTGTAGTCGCCGCGGAGCTCCCAGATCAGTTCCTCCACGGCCTCCGTGCCCTTCGGGTCGAGCGCGGAGCACGGCTCGTCCATGAGGAGGATCGCCGGCTTCACCGGCAGTAGCCGCGCGATGCAGAGTTTCTGCTGGGCCTCGAGGGGGAGCCCGGTGGCGGGCCCGCCGAGGTCGTCCTTCACTTCGTCCCAGAGCAGCACATCCCGCAGCGCCTTCTCGACGATCTCACCCTCGTCGGACTTCGAGACTTTTTCGCCCGCGTGATGGATCCGGTGGCCAAACAGCACGTTGTCGCGGATCGAGAGCGGGAGCGGGTTGGGCCGCTGGAACACCATACCGATCTGCTTCCGCACCTGAAGCAGCTCCACATCGTCGGCGAGGACGTCGTGTCCCATGATATCGATCGTGCCCGTGGTCCTCACGTAACCCAACCGCTCGTTGATGCGATTGCAGCTGCGCAGGAACGTAGACTTCCCGCACCCGGACGGCCCGATCATCGAGGTGATGATCCCGCTCTTGATCTTCAGATCGACGTCGAAGAGCGCCTGGAACGTGCCGTACCAGAGGTTGAATTCGCGCGTCTCGATCGCGAGGGGAGCGACCGACACGGCCGCTCCCTCTTCCGTCGCGGCGGCGGGCGCTCCGACGTCTGCCCGGGTGTCCGGACCCGAATCAGCCAAAGCGGCCCTCCACGTAGTCGCGCGTCCGCTGGTCGCGAACGGTTCCGGTGAACAACTCCTCCGTCTCGGCCACCTCGACCAGCTCGCCCGTGAGGAAGAACGCGGTTCGATCGGCCAGCCTGCGCGCCTGCTGAACGAGATTCGTGACCAGGACGATCGTCACTTCCTCCCGGAGCTCCTTGAGCACGTCCTCGATTCGCATGGTCGTAACGGGGTCCACGGCGATCGAGAACTCGTCCAGCAGGAGCAGATCCGGATCCTGCGACAGCGCCCGCGCGATCGTGAGACGCTGCTGCTGCCCGCCGGAGAGCAGGCTTCCGAGGGAGTCGAGCCGGTCCTTGACCTCGTCCCAGAGCGCCGCCCGCCGCAGACAGCGCTCGACCACCTCGTCCAGTTCCGACTTCTTCCGCACGCCTGCCAATCGCGGGGCCAGCGCCACGTTCTCGTAGACGCTGAGCGGCAGCCCGACCGGAAGAGGAAACACGACGCCGATTCGACGTCGCAGGCTGTACAGGTTCCTCCACTCCGAGACGTCGTGGCCATCGAGGACGATTCGTCCGTCGACGGCCATGCCCGTCGTGAACTCGTCCATCCGGTTGAGCGCGCGAAGAAACGATGTCTTGCCGCTCCCGGCCGGACCGATGATTCCGAAGATCTCGTGCTCGTGGATATCGAAGGACACGTCGCTCAGCGCCACGTCCTCGCCGTAGCGGATGGTGAGGTCTCGGACCGCGACCTTGACCTTCGCGTCAGCTACCACTTCTTCTTGCCCCTCAGATACATGCGGAATCCCACCGAGAGGGCGTTCATCACCAACACCATCGAGATCAGCACCAGGGCCACGCCGTAGGGCAGCTCCTCGGGCACGCCGGGGACCGCGGTGGAGATCACGAACAGGTGCATCGACATCGCCATCGTCTGGTCGAGGACGCCCTGCGGCAGGAACGGCAGGAAGAACGCCGCGCCCGTGAACATGATCGGTGCGGTCTCCCCGGCCGTTCGCGACACCTCGAGGATCACGCCGGTCAGAATCCCGCTGATCGCGTTGGGCAGAACGACCTTGCGGATCGTCTGCCACCGGGTGGCTCCCATGTTCCAGCAGGCCTCGCGGAACGCACGCGGAACCGATCGCAGCGATTCGCGGGTCGCGACGATCACGACCGGCAGCGTCATCACAGCGAGGGTGAGGGACGCGGCGAGGATGCTCGTCCCGAACCGGAAGAAGAGGACGAAGGCCCCGACCCCGAAGAGCGCGTGAACGATCGACGGCACGCCCGCGAGGTTGATGATGGCGAGGTTGATTACCCGGGTGAGCCAGTTATCCGGCGCGTACTCGCTCAGGTAGATGGCCGCTGCGACGCCAACCGGGACCGAGGCGATGAGCGCCACCGTTACCAGCCAGACGGTACCCACGAGGGGGAAGAGGATCCCGCCCGCCGTCATCCCGTTGGTGGGAGGCGTCGTGAGGAACGCCCAGGATAGAACCGGTCCCCCCCGGGCGATCAGCATCCCGAGAATGATCAGCACCGGCAGGATCAGCATCACGGCCATCATCAGAAAGAGAATCCGGACGAGGCCTTCGATGCGACGGCTGCGCGTGTTCAGCGCGGTGGTCTCGAACATGGCCTATCTCTTCCGGATTCCCCGCACGACCAGGTCGGCCGTGAGGTTGATGACGAACGTGACGACGAAGAGGAGGATCCCGAGCGTGAACAGCGCCCGGTAATGGTCGCTCCCCATCGCCGTCTCGCCGAGCTCGGCCGCGATCGTGGCCGTCAGCGCCCGTACTGAATCGAACACGCTCGTCGGCATGTTCACCGAATGGCCGCTCGCCATCAGCACGGCCATCGTCTCCCCGAAACCCCGCCCGACACCGAGCAGCACGGCCGCGACGAGACCGTTCTTCGCGGCGGGAATGACGACTCTTCGTGTCACCTGCCAGCGCGTCGCCCCGAGAGCCTCGGCGGCCTCACGGTATGAATCGGGGACGGCCTTGAGTGCGTCCTCGGCGATCGTCGTCATGATCGGCGCGGCCATGAGCCCGAGGATGATCCCCGAGTTCAGGATGTTCAGGCCAATCGGAACGTCGAACGTCTCGATGATCAGCGGGTTCATGATGGAGAGCCCGATGAACCCCCACACGACGGACGGGATCGCGGCGAGCAGCTCGACAAGGATCTTGAGCGCTTCCCGGGTCTTTCCGGTCGCGAACTCGCCGATGAAGATCGCCGCTCCGAGGGAGAACGGGACCGACACGATCATCGCCAGTCCCGTCACGCTGGCCGTCCCGGCTATCAAGGCGAGTGCCCCGTACGTCGCCTTGCGCTCCGAGGTGGGCCGCCAGGCCGGCGAACCGAAGAACTCCTTGAAGTCGAAAGCCGACGTCAGGAATCCGATGCCTTCACGCGTGATGAAGACGAAGATCCCGATGATGAAGATGATCGCCGAGATGCCGGCAACGAAGACCAGCCCCGCGACGGCCTTGTCGACATACCAGGCGAGATCTCGCCTGTCGATGTCGAGCGCGACGCCGGAGGAGCCCGACGTCTCGCCGGTCGTTCTAGTCGGCATCCGCTCCTCTGAGGGCCTCGACCAGCGACGACACCCGTTCCGTCACCGCGCGGTAGACCTCCGAGATCGCAGCCTGGCCGTCTGCGCTTTCCGGCCCGTCCTCGCCCGACGGCAGATCCCACCGCAGGACGATCGTGTGATACGGCACCTCGGTGACGCGTTCCCGCACGCCATCATCCAGCGCGACGACGATGTGGTAGTCGGCCAACCGGGCCGGACTCGCCTCGAACGGCATGGGATCGAGACCGGCCAGGTCCAGCCCCTGCCCGGCGAGAAACTCGACGAGCTCCGGTGGCACGCTCTCGGCAGGCTCCCAGCCGGCGCTCTCGTACCGACCCGTGTTCGGGAAGGCCTTTCGAGCGAACGCCTCGGCGATCTGGCTGGCGACATCGTTTCGCCGGTCCGCGAAGAGGATACGGAAGACCTTAGGCTCCTTGGTCTCTCCGGTAACGGTGAAGACGGTCTCTTCGCAGATGTTCTTGGCATGATCGGAAACGCGACCGATGCTCGCGATCACGCCGAGCAGCGCGAAGAGGTCCTTCACCGGGTGCTCGCCCTGCTCGCCCTCCGCGAGCAGGTCGGCGTAGACCTTTTGGAACGTCATGTTCACCTGCGCCGTCTGCCCCATCGTCGAACGAGCGAGATCCGCGTCGCGATCGACGAATGCGTGCAGGGCCTGGTCGAGCATCGCCCATCCCTGGTGCGCGACCAGCTCCACATCGCTCTTGACCGCATCCGGGAGAGGCGCGCCCATCTGTACCGTCTCTCTCGCCACCGTCACCGCGTAGTCGCCGAGCCGCTCGAGGGCGACGCTGATCCGCAGGACGGACGAGACGAACCGGAGATGCCCGGCGCTCGGCGCGTGCCGTACGACGAACGCGTGACACGCCCGATCGAGCGAACGAGACGACCGGTTCGTGACCATGTCGCCGATGATCACCTCGTTCGCGGCGTCCCAGTCGTACGCGATGAGCGCCTCGACGGCGTCCTTGAGGGATTCTTCGACCCGTTCGCCGAGCTCGAAGACGTGCTGTCGAATGGCGGTGAGATCTCGTTCGAGCCTCTCCTCATAGTGGCTCACGACGGCTCCAGCGCTGAATGTTCGGTGCAACCCCGGCGCGACCGGCGACGTTCGCCGGCACGCATCGGGGCTCGGCTCAGGCGCACTCCGCCGAAGTGGCGGGCGCGTACCCCAACTCGAGGATGATGCACTGTCCGTCGGCCGACAGGACCCAGTCCAGATACTCACGGATGGCGCCGGTGGGCTGGCCCGCCGTGTACATGAACAGGGGCCGGGCGATCGGGTACGTGCGGGCGATCGCCGTCGCGACGGTCGGCGCGACGCACCCGCCATCCGCGCTGACCAAGCACGGCATGCTCGTGTGCTCCGTAGCGTAGGCGAGCCCGCTGTACCCGATGGCGCACGGCGTGTTCTCGACGAGGTCGACCACGTCCTTCGACCCGTGCATATCGCGCGAGCCGAGCTTGAAGTCGTTGTCGCCGAGCACCGACGCCCGGAAGTAGGCGTAGGTACCCGAGTTGTTCTGCCGGCTGACGCGGATGATCTCGTCGCTGGCGCACCCCGGGACCGAGACGCCGAGCTGGCTCCACGTCTCGATCGTGCCGCCGTCGCCGTAGATCCCGGCGAGCTGATCGATCGACATTTCTGTCACCGGGTTATCCGGGTGGAGGAAGATCGCGAGGGCGTCGTACCCGACGACGAACTCGACCGGGTCATTGCCGTTCGTGCGGGCCGCCTCGAGTTCGCTTTCGCGCATCTGCCGGCTCGCGTTCGCGATGTCGACCGTGCCGTTGATCATGGCCGAGATGCCGGTGCCTGACCCCCCGCCCGATACGGCGATCGCCACGTCGGGGCGGAGCACCCCGTACGCTTCCGCCCAGGCTTGGGCGACATTCACCAGCGTGTCGGACCCCTTGTTCTGAATCAGCGTCCGTGCCGCGTTCGCACCGCCCCCGCAGGCGACCGCAATCACCACGACGAAGGGAATGATACGGGTCATCATATCGGTCTAGCTCCTTGAAACACCGTCGGGATTAGAAGTGGAACTGGTAGCGGATCTTGAACGAGTTCTCCGATCGCCGATCGTCGGCGAAGGAGATGAAGTCCCAGTTCAGCATGATTTTGTTGCGGCCGTCGAAGAAGACCTGAACGCCCGGAGTGAAGCCCCAGACGGTGCTCTTCTCGATGCTCTTGTTCGGGTCGGCCATCGTGATGCGGAAGACCGGCTGGACGCCCTCGACCCAGAAGTTGTCTGTGTCGAACCGCCAGCCGCCGATCGCCTGCCAGGTGATCAGATCGGCGAACTCGTCGCCCGCGACGAGATCGGGGTCATCGCCCATCTCGTTCTGCAGCGAGTTCTTTCCGCCGATCAGCGCCGCCTGGACGTGGATGCCAGGGTCACCGAAGTCGCCGAGCTCCGCGAATAGCTCCCAGCCCTCGTAGGCCTTCGTTTGCAGCTCTTCGTTGTCGTCGGTGAACGGCTGCTGATTGAGGGAGCCGGCGACGCCGACCTTGAGGGGGAGGTCACCGTCCCTGACCCGGACCTGGGCGCGACCCACGAACTGCTTCCCGCCGTCGTCGGCGTTCTCGAAGTCCAGGCCGCCGTTGAAGACTCCCGCCCAGTAGTGGAACCGGTCGCCGGTTGTTCCGCCGTCGATCATCACGCCCACGTCACGGTCGCCCCAGCGGTTGAGCGCCGTGATCGCGCCGTAGGACGCCGACGGGAGGCCCCGGGCGAGCACAGCGCGCTCGACGGTCAGGAACTCCGTCGAGCTCGTGAGCGCGAAGATGTCGAACGGGCGCTTGAAGTGACCGAGCGTGATCTGGGCACCCGTGTTGTCCGCCTCGGGCTGGAGGTTCAGGCGGCCGTAGGCGTCGGCCAGCCGGAATCCGTTGATCTTTCCGAACTCGGGCTGGATCTTCGCGCTGATCCACTCGTTGAAGTCGATGTCGATCGCGAGCCGGACGCGACGGATAAACGTGTCCGCGAACGGAACATCTTCCTCGCACGCTGAATCAGGGTCGCCATCAAGGGCGTAGTCGGAGCACGAGCTCGTGCCCGCCTGAACCTGAACGCGCCCGCCGAAGTCGATCTTTGCGGCGGACGATTCGACGTGCACCTGCGCGGAAAGGTGCTGCGTCGCGCCGAGCGCGATGACCGTGAGCAGGCTGATCGCAGCTACTCGTATCCAAGTATTCAACCTGGATCCTCCTTCGTGTCTGTCTCAGTGCCGGTGCCGGCCGTGGTGGACCGCGGGGTGGCGGTCCCGAGGCCGGATCCACTGAAGTCTGAAGGAAGGTCCGGGTCGTTTGTAACGATCGTGTGGTGATGCGGTAACGCTAGGGAATAAGTCGTCCGGCCACCGGGAGAGTGAACCACACGGTGGTTCCCTGGTCGACCTCGCTCTCGATCCCCACCTCGCCACCGTGACCTCCGACGAGGTGCTTGACGATCGCGAGTCCCAGTCCCGTGCCACCCTCTTCGCGCGACCGCGCGGGGTCGACTCGATAGAACCGCTCGAAGACGCGGGACAGATGCTCGGCCGGAATCCCCGGCCCCTCGTCGCTGACCTCCACGCGCACGGAATCCCCCTCCGTCCGCACGCGAACCACCACCCGAGTCCCCGGCGGCGCATACCGTACGGCGTTTCCGAGGAGGTTGTGCATGATCCGCC
>JAOTZH010000243.1 GCA_029861425.1 Gemmatimonadota bacterium | reverse complement strand
TCCCGCCGTTTCTCGTGAACAGAACTACCCGGAGGACATCGGCGGGAAACCCATGGAGACCTACATCGATTGGGTCGCTCCCACCTTCCTGCTCTCTCTTCCCGGATTGCCCGTGGCCTGCACACCCGCCGGCCTCGACGCCGGCGGGCTCCCCGTGGGTCTTCAGGTCGTGGTCCCGCCGTTCAACGAGGCCCGGGCCCTGTCGATCGCCGGCGCCATGCAGGTGGAGCGGCCGCTTGGCCCGCCACCCCTACTGGACGCCGACTGAGGGACGGACGTGGAGGTCGCCGCGTGGCTCCCCGCCCGCAGCGGCCCGCTCGGGCGCGCCCGCCGTCGAAGACGTCCCGGCGATGAAGTCCACCAGCCGGTCGACGTCCGAGTGGACGCTCCCGATCCCGAACGAGGCCCGGAGGGCGCCGACGGGCGCACCGTCGAGGCATTCGCCCAGCTTCCGGGGGTGGAATTCGCCCCTCGGAACACTCTCGAGACAGCGCAGGGCCCGCCCCGCGTCCACGCCGAACGCGGATTCGGAGGCGCCGGGGTTGCAGAAGCAGCCTCCCCGGATCGCGATCCCGATCTCGCTCGCCGCGCGTTCGACCTCTTCGTACGGGAGGGTTCTGCCGACTTCGTCGAGGAGGTTGAAGGCCACCGTCGCTCCGCGCCGGTCGCTTCCACGGGGCCCGTAGACCCGGACGAGCGGCCGTCCGAGAGCCGTCTCCGCCGCCGCGAAGCTCTCCAGCAACCGCACCGTAAGGTCGGATACGTGCTCGTGTATCTCGTCCATCCCGACCCCGCGTAACAGGTCGAGCCCGCCCGGGATCGCAGCGATATCCAGGAAGTTCGGGGTTCCGTCTTCGAACGCCTCGGCCGTCGTCAACAACCGGCGTCGTTCCGTCTCCACGGTTGCCCACTCGACCGTCCCCCCGGCGAACCACGGTCGGTCGAGCGTGGCCAGGGCGTCACGCTTCGCGATGAGCGCGCCGACCCCGGTCGGGAATCCGAACATCTTGTAAAAGGAGACGCACACGAAGTCGGGCTTCACCTCACGTAGTGAGAGACGGTTCGTCGGCACGTAGGCCGCGGCGTCGAGAAGCACCGAGTACCCGGCCTCGCGCGCCTCGTCCACGAGCGTGAGCGGGTGCTGGACCCCGGAGAAGTTCGACTGTGCGGGGAACGCGAACAGGCTCGGGGCCTCCCGCCGTGAGAATCGTGGGCTCGCAGCCCGCAGTTCTTCGTCCAGCGGGGTGTAATCGACGGAGGCTCCGCGTCCTATCGCGAACTCGCGCACTCCGTTCACGGAGTTGTGATTGTCGGTCAGCAGCACGAATCGCGATCCGTCCTCGAACGGGAACGCCTCACCGACCAGCTTCGCGGCGGCGCTGGCGTTCGCGGTGAAGCAGACCGTCCACGTCTCCCGGTCCGCGTCGAAGAAGTCCAGCACCTCCGTGCGCGCCCGGTCCATGATCTCCGTGGCATCCGCCGACGGTCCGTTCTCCGAGTGGGGGTTTCCGAGGACGGATCGGCACAGACGGTCCGAATGCGCCCGAACCAGCGACTCGGGGTACACGCCGCTTCCGGTGTAGTCGAGATAGGCGATCCCCGCTTCGTCCAGCCTCGTGAACTCCCGTCGGCGGAGGTCGTCGAAACGCCTCCCGCGCTCGGCGCTGGTGCTCAAAACGCGCAGCCGCGCCGCTTGGCCCGGCGAAGCTTCGCTGCCGAAGTCTCTCCACCCACCGCCTCTTCCCGGCTCGCGATCCGCGGGAAGCCGCCGAAGTATTTCGACAGCTCGGACTGCTTCCTCCACGCCTCGCGCTCGGACTCCGAGGCATCGGGCGAGAGGACGGGGCTGATGATCTCGTCCAGCCACGCCGTGAGGACATCCGGCATGTAGTGGGCGCGAGCGTACCCGGCCCGACGGAGTGCGATCCAGCCGGGCCGCGGGTCGGCCGCCGGTCCGCCGGTCACTACCACGAGGACGTCCGATGCGGCACTCCGGGCCTCGATCTCCGCGAGCACGGCGGACCGCGTCGGCTCGACGATGACGGCACGCGGCGCGTGGAACTCCTCGAACGCCAAGGCGTCGCGCACATCGAGGATGATCACGTCGTCCGCGTCGGCGCGGAGCGACTCGGCGAGCTGGAGGGCGGACAGCTCGCCCGGTCCGCCGGGAGTCGGGGTGTCGCCAGCGACGAGCGCGAGCACCCCCAGTACGCCGGCCACCGCCGCGAGTACGCGATTCGTCGACCATCCACGCCTGCTCACCGGCCGTCCCCCAGCGCCTCGCCGCTCCGGACCGCCGGCCGGAAGTGGAGCTCGACTTTCTCGGCCGCGACGAACGCGACGAGGGCGATGGCGACGACCGCGAACACCACGACGCCGAAAGGAACTCCGATCAGCTCGGGGATCGTCAGCGGTCCGCGCGGTGTCGCTCGGTAGACGCCCTCGAGGAGCGGGAACATCTCGTTGAACACGAAGACGCCGAACAACATCCCCCCTACGACCATGAACCCGTCGGTCCTGCCGGTGGAGGCGGAGACGCAGGAGGTGCCGGGGCAGAGGCCACCCATCACGAAGCCCACGCCGAAGACCACCCCACCCAGGAGCTGCGGAACGAGGTAGGTGGGCGGCACGAAGACGAGCGGCAAGTCCAGCCACCCGAGGCGCGAGAGCCAGTAGAGACCGAGCAGGGTCGTGACGATCGCACTGAACATGACCTTGAAGACGGCGAGGTCGGTGAGGTAGAACTGACCCGCGAGCTTGTTCGCGTTCCCCATGCCACCGCGCTCGAGAAACCAGCCGAACACGATGCCGAGGCCGAGGGCGAAGACGAGTGCACCGGTCTCGCCGAACGCACCGATCTCGTAGAGGGGAGCGTTCATGTCCACTGTCTCCTGAAGAGGGGAGAGGCCGCGTAGGCCGCGGCGAACGCGGCGATGATGAAGATCCAGCTCCCGACGCTCAGCAGCGCGCCACCCGTCAACGCCTGACCGCTCGTACAGCCTCTCGCGAGCTTGGCGCCGACGCCCATGATCGTTCCGCCCCCGAACGCGTAGAGGAGTCGGGCGCGGTTCGACACGCGCGGCCCCTTCTCGACGCCACGTCGCAGGCGCCCGGCTCCCCAGGCCGAGACGAACCCCCCGATCGTAACCCCGAGTATTTCGATGACCAGCCAGTCGCTCAGTGGCCCGCGGCGCTCATCGCCCAGATACGCGGCGTAGGGCTCGAGCGTCGCCGCCCGCTCCGGGGCGACACTCGCCATCCCCGCCGCCGCCGCGCTCGAGAACGCGCCGGACGCACCCAGGCCGCGCCCCATGATCACGAAGGCGCCGAGCAGGACGAGCCCGATCCCGACGCCAGCGAGGTACGGGTTCATGTAGGGTCGCGGGGACCGTCCCCCCCCATGCGTAGCGTCGCTCACTTGCCGGACTCGGCGGGCAGGCCGCGAGTGGCCCAGTCCTGAAACGCCCCGTCGTAGAGTACCACGTCATGCCCGAGCAGCCGCGCGCTCAGTAGCATCAGCGTCGCGTATTGACCGATGTGGCAGTAGCCCACAACGGTGTCTCCTTCGCGGACGCCTGCCGCCTCGAATAGCCCCCGCAGATGTTCGACCGGGTGAAGGAGCAGCGTCTCTTCGTTCACGAGCGACATCCAGTGGACGTTGCCGGCCCCCGGAATGTGCCCGGCGACGCCGCGATCTTCCCTGACGCCGTCAAAGAAGGCGGGAGCCCTCGCGTCGACGAGCTGGTGTCCATCCGTGCTCCCGAGCGCCTGGACCCATTCCGCGTCGACCACCAGGTCCTCCCGCGGATGGATGGTGACGTCGCCCGCCGTCGTCGGCGGCGCTTCACCCGTCACCGGGTGTCCGGCCGCCTTCCACGCCGTGAGCCCGCCGTCGAGATACGACGTCCGGTCGCCGAGTCCCGCCCAGTCCAGGGTGAAGATCAACCGAGCCGTTTGCGTCACCCGCTCGTCACCGAACGTGACCACGATCCGAGAGTCGTCCGTAACGCCCCAGCTTCTGAGGGCCTCCTGAAACGCGTCCGCCTCCGGGAGCTCGAGGATCAACGCGTCCGCCGAGTGGGAGCCCGGGTGACTCATCTGGTCGCGTTCGACGAATGCGGCGCCGGGAATGTGCTCCTCGTCGAAGGCCTCGCGCGGGCCGACGTGAAGCACGACGACGTCGTCATCCTCCAGACGGTCCGCGAGCCAGTCGACGGACACCAGGATGCCGGGATCCTGTGCGAGGAGGGTCTTTGGGGCCAGCGTCGCGATCGCGAGGGACGCCAACAGGGCGGCGGAGGAGGAAGGTCGACGGTTCATGGAGATACGGCTCCGTGTCTCTCGAAGACTTCGGCTCTTGCGGCTGGACTCGTGAATTGTATCATAACATTAATGGGACAATTCAGGCCAAACGAGTCCGAACCCGGGCTCAGAATGGTACAATCGGAGCGAATGAGCCCTCGCGCAAGTCGGATTGTACTTGCCGACAGCGGGCCGTTCGCATCTACCAGGGAGTGAAATCGGGATGACAGGCTGGACCCCACACGTCGCCGGCTCCGGACAGCCCCGATACGCGGCCATCGTCCAGGCGCTCGCCGGCGACATCGAGACCGGGCTGCTCGAACCCGGCGCGAGGCTCCCCACGCACCGCGCCCTCGCGGACGCGCTCGGGCTCTCGCTCGGCACCGTCACCCGGGCGTACACCGAGGCTCGTCGTCAGGGGTTGATCGAGGGGGAGGTCGGTAGAG
>JAOTZH010000096.1 GCA_029861425.1 Gemmatimonadota bacterium | reverse complement strand
GCGATCATCGAGAAGCGTCGCCCGGCGCCCAACGTAGCCGAGGTCGCCCACATCGTCGGGGACGTGAGCGGCAAGGATTGCATCGTTCCGGACGACATGATCGACACCGCCGGCACCATGGCGACCACAATCGACGTCATCCGGGAACAGGGGGCGAAGGACATCTATGTTCTCGCCACCCATCCGCTGTTCTCGGGGCCCGCCGTGGAGCGCCTCGCGAATGCGAACGTCACGGAGATCACGGTTACCGATACCGTTCCGATCTCTGACGAAGTCCGTGAGGCTCTGCCGAACCTGACGGTTCTGTCCGTATCGAGCCTGTTGGCACAGGCGATCGAGAGTACACACACGAACAGCTCCGTCAGCATGCTGTTCAACTGAGAGTGCAGAGATGAGCAACGAGAACGCCACGCTCCACGCGGAGCCGAGAAACGAAACCGGGAGGAGCGCCGCCCGTCTGCTTCGACGAAGCGGCGGTCTGCCCGCCGTGGTCTACGGCGACTATTCCGAACCGGTGGCGCTGACCGTGGACACGCACGAGTTCGAGCGACTGATGGCCCGGATCCACGCGGCCACCACCGTCATCTCGCTCGAGGTCGAGGGTACGGACTCGCAGCAGGTGCTGATCCGCGAAATCCAGCGCCACCCGTTCCGTTCCGACTTCCTTCACGTGGATTTCCTTAAGATTCGCGCCGGTCAGAAGATCAAGATCCAGGTGCCGGTGCACCTGCAGGGTCTCGCGGCCGGCGTCGAGCTCGGCGGGATCATGCAGCAGATTCGCCACGAGCTCGAAGTGGAGTGCGTGCCGACCGAGATCCCATCCGAGATCACGGTCGATGTCTCGGCCATGGACATCGGGGACTCGATCCATATCGGCGACATCGATGCCGGCGACATCGTGATTCTCGACGACGCGGATCTCACGATCTGCACGTGTGTCCAGCCGACCGTGATCGTCGAGCCCGAGGAAGAAGAGCTCGAGGAGGGCGAAGAGGGCGAGCTTGCCGAGGGCGAGGAAGGCGCGGAGGCCGAAGCGGGAGACGGCGCGGCCGCCGGCGATGGTGGCGAGGGAGGCGACTCGGAGTAGGGTCGGCGCGGCCGATCGCGTCGCGTCGGAGGGGTCGTGCATCTCGTCGTCGCGCTCGGGAATCCGGGGAACAACTACCGCGACACGCGACACAACGCCGGCTGGTGGCTGGCGGATCGATTGGCTAATCGGTGGGGCTTCCCAGGGTTCCGGCGGGCTGGCAAGACTGCATGGACATCGGGCTCGATCGAGGGGCGCAGCGTGGAGGTGCACAAGCCGCTGACGTACATGAACCGGAGCGGTCGCGCGGTAGAGGGCCTTCTCGAGAGGCGGGGACTCGATCCCCGGGCGGATTTGCTGGTCCTTGTCGATGACGTGTGGCTAGAGCCCGGTCGCATCAGAGTCCGCGGGAAGGGCTCACCCGGTGGGCACAACGGTCTGCGTTCGCTGTCCCACGCGATCGGCGATGAGTATGCGAGGATCCGGATCGGTGTCGGGCGGCCCCACGACGACCGGATCGACCTCGCCGAATGGGTTCTCGCCCGGATGCCACGGGCGGAAGAGGAAGAGACGTTGGCCACGTTTCCGCGTGCGGCGGAGGCAGTCGAGCTCTGGCTCGAGGCCGGTGTGGAGGCGGCCATGAACCGCTTCAATTCGAACTAGAAGCCGTTTTCTGAAGAAGGAGACCACGTGGTCGGGTACATCGATTTTGCGCTCTGGCTTGGACTGATCGGGCTGGTGTTCTCGTTCGGGCTGTACAGCTATGTGAAATCGCAGCCGGTCGGAAACGAAGTGATGGCGGATCTGGCCGACCAGATTCACGACGGAGCGATGGCGTTCCTGCGTCGAGAGTACACCATCCTCATTCCGTTCGTGCTCGTCGTGGCGGCCTTGCTGTTCTGGCTTGTCGGGGCTCGCACCTCCGTCGCGTACGCCCTGGGCGCTGCGTGTTCTATCCTCGCCGGCTTCTTCGGGATGCAGGCCGCAACGAAGGCCAATGTCCGAACCTCCGAAGCGGCGCGCGCGGAGGGGCAGGCGAAGGCGCTCCGGGTAGCGTTCTCCGGAGGCGCCGTGATGGGCACCGCCGTGGCCGCGCTGGGTCTGATCGGGATCGGGTTGGTCGTGACGATCTACGATCCGACCGAGGTCGGATTCCGGCCATTCGGCGAGATCATCTCGGGCTTCGCGATGGGTGCGTCTTCGATCGCGCTCTTCGCGCGCGTCGGCGGCGGAATCTACACGAAGGCGGCCGATGTCGGGGCCGACCTGGTCGGGAAGGTCGAAGCGGGGATTCCCGAGGACGACCCGCGGAATCCCGCGACGATCGCCGACAACGTCGGCGACAACGTCGGAGACGTGGCCGGGATGGGCGCAGATATCTTCGAGTCGTACGTCGGATCGGTCATCGCGACGGTCGTGATCGGGATCACGAGCACCATGATTCTCGACGGCGCGCGGCTCGCGGCCATCTCGCTGCCGATCCTCTACATCATGGCGGGCTTCCTCGCGAGCGCGATCGCCGTCCTGTCGATCCGCATGCTCGAACGGATGAACCCGGCCACCGCGTTGCGCTACGCGCCGATCATCGGGGCCGTGATCTTCTGGGTTCTCGCGTACTTCATCACGATCCGACTGCCGTTGTTCGACACGCAGGCCGAAGGGCTCTGGGTCCTGCTCAATCCCGCGGCCGGCCCCTTCTGGGCCATGCTTCTCGGGTCGCTGGTCGGGATCTTCATCGGGCTGGTGACCGAGTATTACACGGCGGAAGGCCCCATCCGGAAGATCGCGAAGGCTTCCGAGACGGGCTCCGCGACGAACATCATCACGGGACTCGCCGTCGGCATGGAGTCCACGCTGATCCCGATGCTCCTGATCTGCGCCGGAATCTTCATGGCCTACAACTTCGCGGGTCTCTACGGGATCGGCATCGCGGCCGTCGGCATGCTGGCCACCGTGGGTGTCACGATGTCGGTGGATGCCTACGGACCGGTCGCCGACAACGCGGGTGGCATTTCCGAGATGAGCGAGCTCGGCCCGGAGGTGCGGGAGATCACGGATTCGCTCGACGCCCTCGGCAACACCACTGCCGCGATCGGGAAGGGCTTTGCGATCGGATCGGCGGCCCTCACCGCGCTGGCCCTCTTCTCGGCCTATTCGAACGCGGTGGGTCTTGACGAGACCGGCATCAATTTGGTGAACCCCCTGGTCGTGATTGGGATGTTCATCGGCGGCGTGACGCCCTTCTTCATCGCCGCGCTGACGATGACCGCCGTCGGTCGTGCGGCCGCCGGCATGGTCGATGAGGTTCGACGGCAGTTCCGGGAGATCCCCGGCATCATGGAGGGGACGGCGAAGCCGGACTCGGCGCGGTGCGTCGACATCTCGACCCGGGCGGCGCTTCGCGAGATGATCCTCCCCGGAGTCGTGGCGATCCTCGTCCCGATCCTGGTCGGTCGGTTTCTCGGCGTCGAGGCCCTCGGCGGTACGCTGGCCGGCGCGACCGTGACCGGCGTCCTGCTGGCCCTCTTCATGTCGAACGCCGGCGGGGCCTGGGACAACGCGAAGAAGTATATCGAGTCCGGCGCACACGGCGGGAAGGGCTCGGAGCCGCACAAGGCCGCGGTAGTCGGCGATACGGTCGGCGATCCGTTCAAGGACACGTCGGGACCGTCCATGAACATCGTCATCAAGCTGATCAGCGTGGTCGCCCTCGTGCTCGCGCCGTGGTTCGCGCGTGTGCATGGATTGGCCTCCGCCGAACCGGAGATCGTGGACGTCGCGCTTGTCCATGCCACCGACGTCGTTCGCGTCTTGACGGGGCTCTTCTAGGCTCCGGCCGCCCGGTTCCGGCAGCTGCCGAGAGGCTTGGAATCGACGGCCGCGGAGGATACCTTCCGCGGCCGTCTTTCCGCTCCGGTGAGCAAGGCGGAAGACAGAGAAGGCGCGGCCCAGGCCGCAAACGAGCGTACGACTCCTGCTCCGGGATTCGCCCGGGGCCGAACGAGACCGAAGGAGTGTTCAATGCGCGAGTACGAGATCGTCTACATCTTTCGCTCGAACTTCACGCCTGAGGAGATCGAGGCGAGAATAGAGCGATATCATGCCATCCTGACCCAGGACGGCAGCGGCGAGATCACCGCCGTGGAGCAGTGGGGCAAGCGCCAGCTCGCCTATCCGATTCAGAAACAGCCGAACGGGTACTACGTCGTGGCGCAGTTTACGGCGGATCCCGCGGTACTTCCCGAGCTGGAGCGGGTGTTGACGCTCGAGGAAGACCTTCTGAGGTATCTGATCGTCCTTTCCGAGGGCGAGCTTCCTATCCCCGGGTCCATGCAGGGCGCCATGGACGATCGTGTGCCCATCGCCAGCCGTGACGGCTCGGGCGACGAAAAGCGGCCCGAGAAGCCCGCGGAAGGTTCGGCCGAGTCCGGGGATGCCGAAGGGCCGGCCGCCGATGACGAGGCCGCCGCGGACGCGGAAGAGGGCGACGCGGAAGAGGGCGACGCGGAAGAGGGCGAAACGGAAGAGGGCGAAACGGTCGAGGCCGAGGACGAAGGGGACGGCGACGCGGACGAGGGTGACGCCGAGGCCGAGGCGGACGCCGACGCCGACGAGCCGACCGATGATGCGGCGGCGGACGGCGCTGAGGGTGACGAAGAGGGTGGTGACGACGCCGGGGACGATCAAGACAGCGACGAAGAGGCCGAAGAGGCCGCCGAGAAGGAGGACTGACGATGGCCTTTCGTAAGGCGTGCCGTTTCTGCGAGAACAAGATCGCTCGTGTGGACTACAAGGATGAGCGGACACTCGACCGGTTCATCTCCGACAGAGGGAAGATTCTGCCGCGTCGCGCGACCGGGACCTGCGCGAGGCATCAGCGACAAATGGCGATGGCGATAAAGCGGGCCCGGTATCTGGCGCTCCTGCCGTACATTCGGGGCTACCACACCTAGCCGGAGCTCGAGGTGACCGCGGTGGACGGTGAGGGCGCGGCGCCGAACCATCGGAGGTTGAGCTTCTGGCGGGCCGTGGCGCTCGCCTGCGCCGTCGTGCCGCTGTTGCCGCCGAGCCCGACGGCGATGGACCGGCTCGCGGTTGTCGGGATTCCGGTGGGCGTCTACCTGCTGGCGTTCCAGTGGCGCCGCCCGATGAGCCTGGCCCTGGGGGTCGCGGCGATCGTCGCGCTTCTCGCCGGCACGGTCGCGGATCCGAGCGCCGGAGCGGCGCAGTGGAGGGCCTGGGGCCTTTTGATCGGCGGTGGGTTTGTCGTAGCGACGGCGCTTGGGAGGGATCAGGGGCTCTTCATTAGGGCCCTGGTCGGTGTCGTGATCGCGGCCGCGGTCGTCGCGGTCGCAGGTGTGGTTCGCCCCGAGATTCTCACGAATCTCGACGGGCGAATCATCAGTCAGTACAACCAGTTCTTCTTCCTCGTCGAGTTCGGGCTCGGCGAAGTGGAGAGCGCGCAGGGGGTCGTCGCGGCCATGCGGACGGTCACGGTGGCGGTATACCCGGCGCTCGTCGGGCTCGCCTCGATGGGGGCACTATGTATCGCCTCGTACGTGGCGACCCGAATGGAGGGGGTCGAGGCGGCTCTCGCTCCGCTCAGAGGGTTCAGGTTCGGCGACCACTTCGCCTGGTGGATGGTGGTCGGATTGGTGTTGCTGGTTGTCCCCGCGGGGGGCTGGGCCATGCGCCTCGGCGGCAACATCGTGATGTTCATGGGCGGGCTGTACGCATTTCGTGGCCTTGCCGTTCTTGCCTGGCTGGGAACGACGGTGGTTACGTCGGGGTGGTGGATCGCCGTATGGATGGTCGCAGCGATTCTGTTCTATCCCGTGACGCTGGGCACGGCGCTCGTGATGGGGTTGACCGACACCTGGCTGGATCTCAGGTCCGGCTTGGGGGTGGAAGCGGATACGAAGTGAACGGCCGGCGCTCGCGCCGGAATGGAGGACTTCCATGGCTGAAGTGATTCTGAGAAAAGATGTGGTGGATCTCGGCAACGCCGGCGAACTCGTAAACGTTCGGCCGGGGTACGCGCGAAACTACCTGATCCCGCAGGGCCTGGCGCTTCTCGCAACCGAAGGGAATCGGCGCCGCTTCGAGGAGGAGCGACGACAGATCGAGCAGTCCACGGAGCGCGACCGGGCCCATGCGCGCGAGCTCGCGGCACGGATCGGGGAGCAGTCGTTGAAATTCGCGGTTCGGGCGGGTGACGAGGGGCGTCTCTTCGGATCGGTCACTTCGGCAGACATCGCCGAGCAGCTCGCGGAAGCCGGGATCGAGGTCGATCGCCGATTGATCCGTCTTGAAGAGCCCATCAAGGAGCTCGGCGTCTACGACGTTCCGGTCAGACTGCACACCGACATCCAGCCGGAGGTCAAGGTCTGGGTGGTCGCCGAGGAGTGAGCCGTGAAGCGGGTCCCCCCGTGTCTTTGGAGGCCGCGTGGCGGCAACTCTCCGAGCGTGGCGAGCCCTCCGCGGAACTCACGTGCGTGGCGGAGGCAGCGCTCGAGCGCAATGCGCGGGAGCCGGTCGTCCTGGACCTGCGAGGCATCTCGGATGTGACCGACTTCTTCGTCATCGCGAGTGGCGATTCGGACACGCACACGCGCGCCATTTCGGAAAACATCGTGGATCGGGCTCGGGAAGCGGGGTTTCGTCCGGTCGGGGTCGAAGGACTGAACTTCGGAAGATGGGTATTGATGGACTTCGTGGGGCTGGTGGTCCACGTCTTCCACCAGCCCGTCCGAGAGTTCTACCGTCTCGAGACTCTCTGGGGCGACGCCCCGCGCCTCGAGTTGGAGTGAGGGAGGGACGCCGGAGCCAGCCGGGGGGGGGAGCGAAGCGTCTCGATTGCTTGCGGCGATTTTCGATTTCCGGCTAAGTTGCTCCGAACCATAGGTTGGGTCGGTGGACGTGGATGACGTGTCGATCACATTTCAAGCTCGTTCCCGCCGCTACGCGCGTTTCGGGGCGCTAGCGGTCGCGATGTCCGTACTGGCGCAGGGCGCCTGCGACGGATCGCCACCGACCGACTCCGACCCCCTCGAAGGCGCCGACCTCGTAGCCGGAACGTCCCTTCCGAGACACGGGCTCCTCGTCATCCCCCGCGATGGCGGACCGGCCGAGCTCCGCGCGATCGAAGATCCCGGTCGCATCCGCTGGTCGGGGACGGAGGAGCTGCCAGCGACGACCGCCGTCCATCCCCTCGGCCGCGCGGTGGCCCTCCGGGCCCGGGACGGAGCGATCACGGTATTCCACCCTTCGGGCGAGCTCCGGCGTTCCGCCGGATCGGTCCCGGCGGACGCGCGCTGGGTGCAGAGCACGGACGGTGGGGCCTTCGTATGGGGGACCCGGGCCCTGGTGCTCACCGGCGATGAGACGCGCTCGATCGCATCGACCGCGACCGTGACCTGGGCGGCTCCGGCCACCGGTGGACGATCTCTGCTCCTCACGGTCACCGAGGACGGGCCGCGCCTGGAGGTCTGGGAGGCCGACGGAGATGAGCCCGCCAGCGTTCACCCCGTATCCAGTCGCGGCCCGGCGCTACTCACGGGGTGGGGCCGCGAGCTCGTACTCCCGGAGGGCGATGACGGCCGCACGCTCGTCGGCCGTGCGCTTCCGGATCTCGAACCCGTCGAGCACGCGCGTCTCGATCGGGCGCCGGTGGTGCTCGCCTCTTCGCCGTCGCAGCATCGGCTGCTGGCCGTGTCCGCTGGCGAGTCGCGTCTCGAGTCGATCGACCGTTACGCCTGGAGGGCGGTCGATGAGACGTCGTTCGACGAGACAGTGCGTGAGGTCCGGCCGGGTGTGACCGGCGCCGTGGTCCTCGCGTTCGATGGCGCTCAGATCTGGGCGATTCTAGCTGGCGATGGAGGCCGCGAGGAAATCGGCAGCGATTGGCGCACCGACCTCCCGATCGGTTTGCCGGGAGGACGGGTCCTGGGGACGATCGGCGGCGCGATGATGCTGTTCGATCTCCGCGGCGGGGGTTCCGTGGAAGTCGATGGCCCGACGGATGCATGGTGGGTGCCCGTTCGCTGGACGCCGCGCCGTGTCGAGCCCGTGGTGCAGGCGCCCGAGCTGGCCCTCGAGGAAGGCGAGGACGCCGAGGTCGATGCCGCGGGGGCGCAACTTCTCAACATCGGTCTCCGGACCGTAGGCCGGGTCGCCGGCCGGGCCGTCGCCACCACCGCGATCCCGGAGTTCGAGTTCCGCGACGAGACCGAGTCGGGAGCAGAGGCTCCGGGCCGTGACCGCTTCACTGCCATTCCGGACGGTTTCTATGCCGTGGCGAGCTCCTCGCGGCAACTGGAGAACCTCGGTCGCCTGCGCAGCGCCCTCGAGCGTGCAGGGTACCGGACCGAGGTCCTGAGCCGTCGCGATGAAGCGAACGACCTCTGGTATCGGCTCATGGTCGGTCCCTACCCGTCCCGCTCCGACGCAGAGGAAGCGGCGCGGAGCCTCCAGCGCGAGCGCGGGATCTCGGCCTGGATCCACGAGGCGATCGGGTTCGGAGGTCCGCGATGAGCGGGCACGCAGGAGGGCCCGACGTGCGGGAGCGCGATGAGCGGGACGCGCGCTTCTTCGCCTGGGACGTGCCCGGTGATGCCCACGTGGTCGCGCTGGTACACGAATCGCAGGACGCCGAGCGCAGCGCTACCGTAGCGGATGCGATCGCCACGTCGGTGGCCAGGCGGCGGGAGCACACGCTGCTCCTGAGTGCCGAGGCCGGGCCCTCGCCGCTCGACGAGCTCCTCGGCGCCGCGAACTCGGAAGGCCTTCCGGCGGCCCTGGAGGGGCGTGCACGGCTGACGGATGTCGCCGTTCAGCGAGTCGACCGTCCCTTCGTCTACCTCCCGGGCGGTGCCGATCCAATCGCGATGCGCGCGCTGCTCGAAGATCAGGTGCTGACGAGCTTCGTCGAGCGGGTTCGCGACCGTGGGGGGACGCTCTTCATCGTGCTCTCCGAGGAGACCCTCAAGATCGAGCCACTGCGCACCCTGATCGACGGCTACGTCGCTCTGGGAGATGTCGCGCTCTCGGAGGCCGAGACCAGCCTGGCGCAGTTCGGCCGCGTGCGATTCGACAACGGCGATTCGCCGTCGACGTCTGCGAACGGGGGCCAGGCCCGGGTAGCGGACGTACCGGGTCTGCCCCCGCTTCCGGAGCCGGCGGCCGGGGAGTCGTCGGTCGATGCGCCCCCCGCGGGTCAGCGCGACGACGCGCGGGCCCCGGTCGAGGGGGGCCGGGCCGCCGCCGGGACCGAACGGGTCGTCGATGGCCCGTCTCCCATCGGGGAGAAGCCCCCGGTCGCGATGCCCGTGGTGCCGGCCGCCGGACCGGCTCCCGCCCACGAGACCGAGACGGCCCCGTCCGGGGAAGACGGCTGGAAACGGCACCGTCAGACGCCGGCCTTCCCGACGAAGCGCGTGGGCATCGGGGCAGTCGGCCTGTTGGGTGTCGCGGCGATCTGGTGGCTGATCGCCGGTGGGTTCGGAGGCACTTCGGGTTCCGCGGCCGACGCGGAACCGGCCTCGAGCGCCGGGGCGTCGCTCCCCCCGCAGGCCGCGTCGTCGCCTCCCGCGTTCGACGAGGCCGGGGCTCTGGCGGCGTTTGAAGCGGCCCCGGCGCTGGGGCATTCCGTGATGATCGCCAGCTTCGCTGTCGCGGACGACGCGGCGAATCGCTTGGGGGAGATCAGGGCCTCGGATGCGGGGTTCTACTTCGTCTCGCCCACGCCCGTGCGCGGGGTCGTGTATCACCGGGTGTTCGCCGGGGCGCTCGATTCCCGCGACGCGGCGCAAACGTTGATGGACCAGCTGGTCGCCGGCGGAATCAAGGACGAGGCCGGGGCCTGGCACCTGCGACCGGCCGCCCTCGCGTTCGACCTCGGGGTGTTTCCGGATCGTGCCGCTTCCGATGCCCGGGTCGCGGCGCTCGAAGGACAGGGCATCCCCGCCTATGCGTTGCCGGCTGCGGGCGGTGACGGACCGTGGCGGGTCTATGGCGGAGCATATGCGGACCAGCGCGAGGCCGCCCCGATGGGTGACATGCTCACGGCGGTCGGAGAGCCGGCCGAACTGATCAGCCGGCGCGGGAGCGTCGCCCGGTAGACTCGGGACCTTTTCAGAACGCCTTAAAGCGAGCGATCATTGCGGATTAAATCCCTGACTCTCCACGGCTTCAAGTCCTTCGCGGATCGAACAAAAGTGGAGCTGCACGACGGGATCACGGCGATCGTAGGCCCGAACGGATGCGGGAAGTCCAACATCTCGGATGCCCTTCGTTGGGTACTCGGGGAACAGCGACCGACGGCGATTCGCGGCTCCCGAATGGAGGAGGCGATTTTTGGCGGGACCGAGCAGCGTCGCCCGATCCACCGCGCCGAGGTTACGCTGGAGCTCTCCAACGAGGACGGATCGTTGCCGCTGCCGTACTCGGAAGTCTCCATCGGGCGCACGGTCTACCGCGGGGGCGAGAGCGAGTACACGCTGAACGGGGCCCCGTGTCGTCTCCGGGACATCCTGGATCTCTGCCGGGACACCGGGCTCGGATCGAACGCCTACGCGATGATCGAGGGGCGCATGGTCGATGCAATCCTTTCGGATCGCGCCGAGGAGCGTCGTTCGCTCTTCGAGGAGGCGGCGGAGATCGGTCGCTACAAGGACCGTCGGCGGGTGGCGACCCGTCGTCTCGAGCAGGCGGAGACCGATCTGCAGCGTCTCGACGACGTGCTCGTCGAGATCGCGTCCAAGGTTCGGTCCCTCGCGCAGCAGCGTGGACGTGCGGAGCGCCACCAGCGACTGCGCGCCCGCCTTCTGCAGCTCGAAGTGGCGGCGGCCGACGCCCGGCTCGTCCGGACCGAGGAGCGCCTTCGCGAGGCTGGCAAAGAGCTCGAAGCCCTCACACGCACGCGTCCCGCGGAAGAGACGAATCTCCAGACGGCTGAGACCGAGTCGGAGACCCTGCGCATCGAGCACGCGGAGATGGAGCGAGAGCGCGCGGAGCTGGCCCGTTTCGTCGAAGAGGCTCGGCGTGCGGTGGAGGAACAGGAGCGGGCTCGCCTCGTCGCCCACGAGCGCGCGGCCACCGCAGGGGAGCGTCTGGGGGCGTTGGCCGAGGAAGCTCGTCAGACAGATGCTCGTCGGTCCGGCCTGCTCGAGAGCCTCGACGATGCCCGATCCAGAGTGGATGGTGCGGAGGCCGAATACGGAAGCGTCGCCGAATCGGAGTCGGGTCTGAGAGCCGCGGCGGATGAGGCCGTGACGGCTTCGCGCGAGGCCGCCGCGATTCGCGAGGCGGCCCGCGAGGCCCTCGAAACCGCGAGACGTGAGTCGGATCGAATGAGCGCGCAGCTCAGAAACTCCGAGGATCGGGCACGGGAGCGAACCGAGGAGCTGGAACGACGCCGTCCGATGTTGGCCGCGCTGGACGAGCAGGAGCAGTCGCTGCGCGACACGCTCGCGGCTGCGACGGGCACGGAGGCGCACGAGGCGACGACGGTCGCGGACCTTCGGGAGCAATGGGAGAGTGCGCGAGCGGACCTCGAGAGCGCCGACGCCACGCTGCGCGACCTGCAGGAGCGGGCCGCTCGGCTCGAAGGAGAGTTGTCGACTGCTCGCGCGCGCGCGTCGAGCCTGAGCGGACTGGTCGGGTCGAGCGCATTGTTGCCGGGGATCGTGGCAGAGCTGATGAAGGACGACGTGCGCGGGGTCGAGGGCGTCCTCTCGGGATTCGTGGACGTCCCGTCCGATTGGGCAGCGGCCGTCGAGTCCCACCTCGGCCCCTATCTCCACGGCGTCGTGGTCGCCGATTGGGCCGCCGTCTCCCGCGTCGAGAAGTGGTTGGCTGAGCGAGAGGCCGACGAGGGCATGTTGATCCTCCCGTTGGATCCCGGTCCCGGCGGTGTCGCCGATGCGGGCCCCCGCTCGCTTCTTTCACGTGTGGAGATCCGTGGAGCGGGCGCACCCTGGGTAGCCGCGCTGCTCGGCAGCGTAGTGGCGTTCGAAGGTGGCCTCGAGCCGCGAGAGGGCGCCTGGGTGGGATCAGACGGTCACAGGCAGGACCGACTTGGCGCCGTATACCTCGGCCGTCCCGGATCGGGCGACGGCGTGCTCAGCCGACGGGCCGAGCTCCAGGGACTTCGCGAGGAAGAAGGCCGCCTCGAGAGCGAGCTTGGCGCGACGCGCGCGGAACTGACCGATCTCGAGGTTCGCGCGCGGGATCTGCGTGCCGAGTCAGATCGACTGGAAAGCGCGGCGGCGGACGCTGAGGCGAGGCGGCGCGAGGCCAGCGCCGATCGCGCGTCGGCCGAGTCGCGACTCGAACGACTGGGTGAGGAGCGCGTGGACCTCACCGGTCGCATCGACCAGCTCGAGGCGTTCCACGACTCCGTGGCCGAGCGTTCCGGGGACGGGGAGGTGCGAAGCGCCGAGCTCGATCGCCAGCTCGGGCACGCCGAGGCCGGGTTCGAGACGGCGCGAACGGAGGCCGAGGACGCGAGACACTCAGCCGAGGCACGTCGGACGGGGCTGCACGAATCGCAGCTCGTCCTGGCGCGGCGCGAAGCGGATCTCAAGAGTCGTCGCGACGTGCTCGAGCGGATCGAAGAGGCGCTGAACGATGCTGTCGGTCGGTCGGCGGCCCTCGAGGCCGAGCGAGGCCAGCTGGAGGAGCTGATCGCGGAATCGAGGCGCACGTCGGAGTCCGCGGAGGAGACGATCGCGGCCGGGATCGACGAGCGGGCGGAGCGCGAGCGTCAGCTCGTCGCGGTCGAGGAGCGGATCAACGAGCGTCGCGACCTGCTGGATCGGCGCGAGACGGCGCTGCGTGAGGCCAGGCGGGCCGAGCGCGAGCACACGGAGCGACGCCACGCCCTCGAGCTCGAGGTCACCCAGCTTGGAGCGGCACGCTCGAGCGTCAGGGAGCGGCTCGAGGCGGAGTGGGATGCGACACTCGACGACCTGCGGGACCGTGTGGAGGCCCCGGAGGAGGGAACCCTCGAAGAGTGGGAGTCCGAGCTCGATGAGATCCGCCGCGCGATCGTCCGGATCGGACCCGTCAACCTTCTGGCCCAGCAGGAGTATGAGGAGGAGAAGACCCGCCTCGAATTCCTGACCGAACAGCGGGATGACCTTACTACCGCCCGGGACGATTTGCGCTCGTCGATTCGTCGGATCAACAAGAATGCGGCGGAGGCGTTCATGGCGACGTTCGACCAGGTGCGCGAGAACTTCCATCGGACGTTCCACAGCCTCTTCGAGGGAGGGGAGTGCGACGTCTGGCTCGAGGATCCCGAGGATCCGCTCGACTCCCCTATCGAGATTTCGGCAAGCCCGCGCGGCAAGAAGACACAGCGCATTCACCTGTTGTCGGGGGGTGAGAGAGCGCTAACGGCGCTCGCGTTGCTATTCGCGATCTACCTCGCGAAACCGAGCCCATTCTGTCTCCTCGACGAGGTGGACGCCCCCCTCGACGAGACCAACGTCTTGCGCTTCGTCCGGATGCTCGAGGAGTTCAAGGGCGACACGCAGTTCATCGTGATCACGCACAATCCACGCACGATGGAGGGTGCGGACTGGATCTACGGCGTGACGATGCAGGAGCCGGGGGTCTCGTCGATCGTCGGGGTCGAGTTCGATCAGGCGACGCAGGTCGCCTGACCGGACGACGGGCGACGTCGGCCGTCGGGGTGGCTGAGCTCGTCGTCGTCGGGTGCGGAACGGTCGTGCCCGAGCCGGATCGCGGCGCGTCGTGCTTCTACGTGGACGCCGCGGAAAACCGCGTGCTGTTCGATTGTGGTCCGGGGTCTGTCCAGGCTCTGGCGCGCCTGGGGCTCCCGTGGGGAACGATCTCGGATCTCGCGATCACGCATTTCCATCCCGACCACATCGGGGCCCTGCCCGGACTCTTCTTTTCCTTCACCCACGGACTCTACGAGAAGCGCACGACCCCACTCGATGTCTGGGGCCCGGCGGGCACGCGACGCCTCTTCGAGGGGCTGGCGGAGGTGCTCGGGGAGTTTATGCTCGATCCCGGTTTCGAGGTGCGAATCCATGAGGTCAGACCGGATGAAACCGTTACGATGACGTCGGGTGCCGTGCTGACGGCTCACGCCACGCCGCATACGCGGGAGAGCGTCGCCTATCGACTGGACGGCGACCACGGCGGCTTCGGCTACAGCGGGGACACCGGGATGTCGGGTTCGCTCGGGCCATTCATGAACGGCGTCGCCGTGTTCGTGTGCGAGTGCTCGCTGAGGGATCATGAGGTGAGCGATAACCATCTGTCGCCGGCGTTAGTTGCCGAGATCTCGCGCGCGGCGGCGCCGGATACGCTCGTCCTGAGCCACATCTATCCGCACTTCCGCACGACCGAGGACGCCGCGGCGCTCGTCGCCAAAGCCGGCTACGACGGCACCATCCGAATCGCCCATGAAGGTCTGCGCGTAGCGTTCTGACGGCGCGGGTGGCCGTCTCTGCACCTCCCTGGCCGCGCTCGCGCGGGGCCAGGACGAAGAGCCGGCGTGCAGCCCCCCGGCCGCGCGTTGACGTTTGGGTGATCGTGGTGGACCTTCTTAAGCCACGCCCGGCCTGGAGCCCCTAGCGGAGAAGCGGCAACTCGCCGGGCGCGCGCACGTATGGATCGCACGGAGGCGGGCAAAGATGCTGGTAGTGATGAAGCACGGTGCGACCAAAGACGAGATCCACGGGGTGGTCCGTGCGATTGAAGATCTCGGGTACCGGGCCCGTCCCATGCCGGGGGCGCAGCGGACGACCGTCGGG
>JAOTZH010000277.1 GCA_029861425.1 Gemmatimonadota bacterium | reverse complement strand
GGGCTGGTGGGCAACGACGGCCGTGTCGACGAGGGCCGCCTCGTGGGTCTGGGCGGGGTACTTCGGGTCATCCACGTCTCGCAGCCCTACAAGCAGGTCAGTCGCGAGTGGAGCCCGGAAGACACCGTGATCGAGCTGGACAACGGAGTCCGGATCGGCGGGTCCGACGTAGTGGTGATGGCGGGTCCCTGCGCCGTCGAATCCCGCGAGCAGATCCTCACAACAGCGAGATCCGTGGCCGACGCGGGCGCCACTGTCCTGCGGGGTGGTGCGTTCAAGCCGCGCACCTCCCCCTACTCGTTCCAGGGGCTCGGCGAGGAGGGTCTACAGCTGCTGGCGGAGGCGCGCGAGGAGACGGGGCTGGCGATCGTCACCGAGGCGCTGGACCGCGAGGGACTGGAGCTGGTCGCGGAGTACACTGACATCGTTCAGATCGGCGCCCGCAACATGCAGAACTACTCGCTTCTTCGAGCCGCGGGCCGCGCGGGCAAGCCGGTGCTCCTCAAGAGAGGCATGTCCGCCACGATCAAGGAGTGGTTGCTCGCGGCCGAGTACATCGTCGTCGAAGGCGAGCCGCGGGTCATGCTCTGCGAGCGCGGAGTACGGAATTTCGACACACACGCGCGGAACCTGTTCGATCTGACGGCAGTCGTGACGGCGAAGGAACTGTCGCATCTGCCGGTCATCGCGGACCCCAGCCACGGAACCGGGGCCCGTTCCAAGGTGGGGCCGATGACGAGGGCCGCGGTGGCTGCAGGGTCTGACGGGGTGATTCTCGAGGCTCACCCGGACCCGGCGTCGGCCGTCTCGGATGGGGCGCAATCGCTCACGCTAGGGCAGTTCGACGACCTGATGGTCGATCTCCGCACGATCGCGCAGGCGCTGGGGCGCGACATTGCGCGCCTGCCGGCTCTCGCGGCCGGCTGACCGCTCGGGGCGCACCCCCGATCGCGCGGATCTCGGACGCCTCGGCGAGCGGTTGGCCGTGGCGTATCTCGAGCGCCGCGGCTATCACGTTCTCGAGCGTAACTGGCGGGTCGGCCGGTACGAGCTCGACCTCGTCGCGGAGAGCGGCGGAACCGTCGTTTTCGTCGAGGTGAAGACCCGCACTCGCGGTCCGCAGCCGGCCGCCCACGCGCTGTCGGCGCCGCAACGACAACATATCAGGCGAGCAGCCGAGGCCTGGATCCACGAACATCCGGGGATCGGTCAGGAGTTCAGGTTCGACCTCGTCGCGGTGGACGCCGACGGTTTCCAGGGGCCGGATATCGACCACATCGAGGATGCGTTCTTCGGCGAACACTCGATCTGATTCGTTCCCTCGGGAGTCCCGGAAAGCCCCGAATCGCGCGGCAAACGGCCGATCGCGCGAATTTGCCCGCCCATGAGCCGGGGGCTATCATAGGTGCGCCCCAGGCCCGTGGGGCTCGCGCGCGTGAATCCCGTCAGGACCGTGAAGGTAGCAGCGGTAAGCGTGTAAAGGTCGCCACGGTCAGCCTGGGGCTCTCTTGACGCCGTCGCCTCGGAAGAGGATCCCGTGTACCGCACCGCTCTAGCCAGGACGCACAGGCCACGTCGCTTCGACGAGCTCGTGGGGCAGGACCACGTCGGGGCGACGCTGCGGGCCGCCGTCGGGTCCGGCCGGGTGGCCCACGCCTACCTGTTCAGCGGACCCCGCGGAGTCGGGAAGACCACGGCCGCTCGAATCCTCGCGATGGCGCTCAACTGCCCTCACCGTGAGGGCGGCGAGCCGTGCGGAACATGCGAGTCGTGCGAACGCATCTGGTCCGGACGGGCCTCGTTGGACGTCGTCGAGATCGACGCGGCCAGTCACCGTGGCGTCGACGATGCGCGGGACCTGCGCGAACGCGCCATGTATGCCCCGACCAGCGACGAGCGATACAAGATCTACATCCTCGATGAGGCTCACATGCTGACGCGGGACGCCTGGAACGCGCTTCTCAAGATCCTCGAGGAGCCGCCGCCCAGGGTGGTGTTCGCGTTTGCAACGACGGAACCGCAGAAGATCGAGCAGGGGGCCGCGCCGGTGATGTCGCGCTGTCAGCGCTTCGATTTCCGCCGGGTATCGGTATCGGACATCACGGATCGCCTGGCCACGGTCCTGGAGCGTGAGAAGGTCGAGTCGGAGCCGGAGGCGTTGCGATCGATCGCGCGGCGGGCGGATGGCGGCGTTCGTGACGCGCTGTCGCTGATGGACCAGGTGCTTTCGTTCCGAGGGGACTCGGTGCGGGCCGCCGATGTTCGCCAGATGCTCGGCATCGTCGATGAGGATCGCTACATCGCGTACTTCGAGATTGCCGCCGCCGGCGATCGGGCGCGGGTCTTCGAGTTCGTTCAGGGTCTGCTCGATGATGGGTACGACCCGGCGGAGTTCATGCGCGGCCTCGGCGATGCCCTTCGCACGCTCCTCGCGCTTCGGCTCGATGCCCGCACGGACGCGGTGGATCTCACCCCCGAGGTGCGCGAACGGTTCGGCCAGATGGCCGCCGCCTTCACTCCGGCTGACCTCCTTCGTCAGCTCGCGGCGGTGAGCGACTTCGAGGCGACCGGGGTGCTGAACCGTACGTCGCAGCAGCGCATCCAGCTCGAGGTGTTGCTTCTTCGTCTCGCCAGCATGGACTCGACGGTCGAGCTCGAGGCCCTGCTCGCGGCGCTGGGCGGCGCGCCCCCGAGAGGCGCGGCGAGCCCACCCACAACGTCTCCGCCGGCGGGACCGGAGACTCGACGAGATCCGTCTGCGCCGCCGGCGTCGGAGGGAGTCGGACCGGGTCGTCCGGACAACGGGCCCCCAGAGGTAGAGCCATCGCCCGCCGGGTCGGTGGCGCCGACGTCGACCGCGCGCTCGGATCAGCACTGGATCGACGCCTGGGCCG